>DATGSL010000286.1:0-5637 GCA_035302665.1 Opitutales bacterium
ATCCGCAATTGGCGCAGCAGTTTTACGAGCGGCGTCCCGCGAACTCCGGGCGGAACGAAATTGGTCATCGCGTGTAACCCGACGTCAAACTGTCGGCGTTCCAAGCTGTAAAAGCTATTCAAACCGCCGACGGCGTTGTGGCGCTCGAAGATACAGACGCTTTTTCCAAAATGGGCCAGGCGGATCGCGGCCGCCATTCCGGCCATCCCTGCGCCGATGATTACGACATCAAAATGCTCGTCTGCCATTTACCCAAATAGAATCTTTTCCAAAAAAGAAAGCGGCTGGGAAGCCGCTCTCCTATCCTTAAAATTTCGTCCGACCTCAGGAAACCGCTTTTTCCTTAAACTTCGGCGTCAAATATTCGGCACAACTGTCGAGCGACGCGAGTTTCGGATAATCGGCTTCCGGAACTTCGATCCCGTGCTGCTTCCGCAGCTCCATCACAATATCGAGAAAATCCATCGAATCGAGTTCGAGTTGGTCGCGAAGATTCACATCCGGTTTGATGTCGCTCGTATCTTCATCGGGAGCAATGTCCGCAATGATGTCGAGGACGATCTTTTTACATTCTTCGTGTGTCATAAAAACAGTGGAGTTCTTCTTTTCAGTATTATTATTCAGAAAAACGTCTGATAATTAACGATGAGTTAATACCCAACATACCAAACGAGTTGTTCAAAATCACGTCAACCTGTTTCGCTTCGACCGGCTCCCCGATCACAAGATTCGGAAGCTCACAATCGGGATCGAGGTGGTCGACATTGAGCGACGAATGAATCATCCGATCCTCAAAAGCGGGAAGATTTCCGGCCAATTCCAATGCGCCGGCCGCTCCCATCGTGTGTCCGATAAAACCTTTCGTATTGTTGACGTAGGTTTTCCCTGATTCTCCGAAAACCGTTCGGATCGCCTTGCATTCCTGAACGTCGCCGATCGCCGTCGCGGTCGCATGCGTACTGACAAGATCAACATCTTCCGGCTTCATTTGGCTCCGCTCAAGAGTGTGCTGCATGCACTCCGCCTGCCGCTCGCTGTTCGGCAAAACGTAATCGGCAGCGTCGGAATTGATGCAATATCCGAGAATTTCGCCGTAAATTTTTGCTCCGCGCGCCAAAGCATCCTCCAGCCGTTCGAGAATGTAAAGACAGCCTCCTTCGCTGACGACAATCCCGTTGCGATCGCGGTCGAACGGTCGGCTTGCCTTGGTCGCATCCTCATGATGAGCGAGTGCTCCCTGGCTTTTAAAAGCCGCAAAAATCCCAAATGTATGGATACTTTCACTCACGCCGCCGCCGATTGCGAGATCGACCTCATTGAGCCGCAACATCTGGACCGCTTGGATCAGACCGGCATTTCCGGCCGCGCAGGCCGCGCCGATCGTATAGTGGGGACCAGTGATCTTCAGATTGATCGTGATTTCGCCAGCCGGATTGTTGGCAACCGTTCGCGGATTGTGGTGATGCGTCCAGTAACGAGTATCATAATCAAACTTGGAAATATTGTAGATCTCGTTCTCGGTTTCGACGTTTCCATGTTCGGTCAATCCGACGTAAACCCCGACACGATCCTTTTTCTGGTTTTCCCAATCGATCCCGGCATCGCGAAGAGCTTCGTGCGCACAGTAAATTCCGATGCTTCCGGCACGCGTCCCGATCCGAACCTGTTTTCGGGTCTGATACCGGAGCGGATCAAAGGTGCAAACACCGGCATGAACCGGATCCATGTAGCGCATATCGATGGTCTCGATACCGGAAACCCCTTCCAGCAGGTTTTTCCGATATTCCTGCAGGTCGTTCCCATTGGGCGCGGTCAATCCGACGCCAGTGATAACTATCCGGCTATTTACCATGAGCGAAAAAGATCATTTAAGACATGAATCCTTAAGACCTGTCAATGGGACAGGTTATTCAAAAGATGGCAATTTTTTTCTTAGAAACCATAAATCCCTCTCTAAAAGGAGGAATTACGTGAAAAAGATAGCCACACCACGCCCGCCTAATTATCCTGCTATCCATGAATGTCTTGGTCGTTGGCGGCGCTGGCTACATCGGAAGCCATTGTGTAAAACAACTCGAAACGTCGGGACACCGTCCGATCGTCCTCGATAATCTCGTTTTCGGTCACCGCGAAGCGATCGACGCGAAAATCCCTTTTTACGAAGCCGATCTCGGGGACGAAAAACAGGTCGGCGAAATTCTCCAAAAAGAGGAAATCGACCTCGTGATGCATTTTGCCGCGTTCGCTTACGTCGGCGAATCGGTCACCGACCCCTTAAAATATTATTTCAACAACGTCGTCGCGACTCTTTCTCTTCTGAAAACGATGCTGAAGCACGATGTTCGGAAGTTTGTTTTCTCCTCAACTTGCGCCACCTACGGAATCCCCGAACGTCTGCCGATCACAGAAGATCTTCCGCAACGACCGATCAATCCCTACGGCCAAACCAAACTCGACGTCGAAAATGCTCTTCGCGCACTCGCGGTCGCCCACGGCTTCAGTTCCGCCTCTTTCCGCTATTTCAATGCCGCTGGTGCCGCTCCTGACGGAAATATCGGCGAAGATCATTCACCGGAAACTCATTTAATTCCGCTCGTTCTCGATGTCGCGCTCGGCCGCCGCGATGAGATCAAGATTTTCGGCACCGATTATCCAACGCCCGACGGAACCTGTTTGCGCGATTACGTGCATGTCGACGACCTGAGCCGCGCCCACATCGCTGTTTTTGAAAAACTTTCCACTCCAGGCGAAGCCCTTTTCTACAATCTCGGAACCGGAACTCCGACCTCCGTCCGGGAAGTGATTTCGGCCGCTGAGAAAATCACTGGAAAACCGATCCAAACGGTCGAAGCGGAACGTCGCGCCGGCGATCCGCCTTCCCTTTACGCCGATTCAACAAAAGCTCAAAAAGAACTCGGCTGGAAAATCGAATTCCCCGACATCGAATCGATCATCCAGACTGCCTGGAAATGGCAAAAAAATCATCCGAACGGCTATCGCGGCCGAAGCTGAAAGCGACTTTTCACGATTCTGACGTCGAATCGAGACTCACCTTTAATCCGTCGTAAGCGAGGTTGATTTTTGGCGGCAATTTCTTTTCCCAAACCTCGTGCTCGATCGCGTGCGTCATGTGAATAAAATAGGTCTGCGGCGCGTCGATCTCCAGAGCGGTTTCAATCGCCTCATGGATGCTCATGTGGCTCGGATGTGGTTGCGGCCGAAGCGCATCGAGCACGACGATATCTGCATCTCGCGCCAGTTCTCGCGCCGCGGCCGGGATCTCCTTACAATCAGTAAAATAAGCGATTGTATGCCCGCTGCTTTTTTCCTTAAAAATCAATCCAAGAACGTCCGTCACTCCATGCGGAAGGCGAACACTCTGAACCGATCCGCCCGGCGTCCCGAGCACACGCGGCATCTCATGAAGCGAAAACGCCGGATAACCGCGGACGAGCGGCCGATCAAAAATGGCATACGGATAAGTCGCCGCTACCCGCTCCAGCCCTTTTGGCGTAGAATAAACAGGAAGATTCGCCCCCTCACGTAGATCGCAAAATCGCCGCAAATCATCCATTCCAAGCAAATGATCGGCATGTTCATGCGTGAGAATCACGATATCGACCCACTGAATATCATTGGCGAGACATTGGAGACGAAATTCAGGACCTGTATCAACCTGAATATGATAACCATCCATCACAATGTGAGCACTGGTCCGATAACGGTGATTTCGCGGATCGGGCGAGCGACAGACATTGCAATTACAGGCGATCATCGGCACACCCTGCGATGTGCCGGTCCCTAAGAAACGAATCTCCATACAGCGCTTCTGCTTTATTCCTGAACCGGCATAGGCGGTTGCTCAAACTGCGCCTCCATTTGCTCCATAAATGCCTGATAGATCGCCGCTATCGTATCGACGGGAATCGCAGCTTCGACTCTTCCTATGCCTCCTTCAGCAGAAGCCCAGCCGTTGATCGGTGACAAATTTTTCTGCTGAAGTTGCTCAAAAAGCTGCTGATTCGCAAATGGCATAGCGGAAAGGATCTCGCCCATGTAGCCGACCAGATCAACGCGCCACGCCAGAAGTTTATTTCCATCGAGATCGACCGCAGAGGCCAAATTATCTTCGACAGGCTCACCGCTTTGTATCGCCTCAATCAAACCTGCCATCCGCGAAAGCGATGTGGTGTTCAGCATAAACCCGTCCAGCATCGCATAATACATCTCCTGTTCCATACCGGACTCCACAAGGGCCAATTCTTCTTCGCCGACCTCGGAACTTTCGGGCACTTCCATCGAATAACTCGTTCGAAGCAAATGAACCGAAACATCGTTTATTTCAGAATGATTGAGAAGAAGTTCCTGCGTTTCGCCAGATGTATTCATCCCCATCGAAGCCCACGGCTCCTGGTCGAATAGTTTTTCGCTCATCTTCAAGCCCTCGTTCAGAAACTCACCGAGCTCCTCGTCGGTCATGCTCGACGAGTAAACCTGGGTCATCTCCAATTCGAAGCCTTCCAGAGCAAAAGTTCCTCCCGAACGTCCATCCGATTGATCAAAAAACCGTTGAGAAAGGCGATTGATCTCCTGAAGGATATTCGGCTCCTCACCCGATGTTTGACCGAGAATACGCTGTAAAAAATGATCGAAATAACCGCGGGTCGCTTCGATATCGGAGCCGCCGAGATAAAGAACCGGATCGGTTGCCGGAATGAATTTTGCAAAATCAAAATTCTGCGGACGTTTCTGATCAAGGAAAGCGGCCAGTGGCGAACCGGGTGTAGCTTGCAAAAAGAGCGCCTGACGGATCGCTTCGGGCGAAAGATCCAAGCCGATCCGAAAATCGGCAACCGTATCCGCCTCTGCAGCTACACCGGCGATCAACGAAGCCATCAACTTTCCCTCCATCTCGCCCATCTGGGGCAAATCGGCCAAAAGCTCCCGCAACTTATTTGCGAGAAACGAACTCTCCGCGGTCAATTCGATATCGAAACGGCGTTCGACACGAACCGCTGAAATCAGCTCTTCTTCGCGCCCCTCGATCAAACTGCCTGCACCGACTTCCTGAAGTCCGAAAGTCCAGCCGTCAAACTCGTGCAAATGGAGATTGAAACTCGGCAAGGTCTGACGCAGCGGGCTCTCCTCGGTCAGTTTCAAAACAAGAACCGGCACAATATCGTCCCCGCGCTCAAGAAGAACAGCTCCCATGTTTTCCGTCAGCGAAACTCCTTCAAGCATCGGATCTCCCAACATACCGCCGATCATGAACGGCAGCGCTTCCGTTTGTGGACCAGGAACAATTTTCCGCGCAACTCCCACAATCTGTTCGCTCAAAATCTTCGGTGCGGGCGCACGGAGAACCCCCAGAACTACCTCTTTCTCGACCGAATCCACCTCCGGGTTTTCAGCAAAAACCGGGGATGCGAGAGCGGCTGAGGCCACCAAAATCGCGCCGAGAACGAGACGTCGGATTCGGACTGCGGCGCAATGAAACAGGAGATAGGGAGTCGGTAGCTTTCTTTTCATAAGAGATCGTTTACAGGAACCTTACAGATCTGTAAAATTAAAAGCTATCAGTTAGTCCGCCAATCGAAGGCGCCGAAATCCTCATCTTTCCCCCAAACACTGCCATCT
>DATGSL010000287.1:0-6044 GCA_035302665.1 Opitutales bacterium
CCGCTGCCAAAAGAGAAGACAGCGTTGGCAGAACAAAGACGAGGAGAACCAGGCAGCATCGCATTATCATACCGGAGACTGTAAGGACTTCTGCTCCAACTTGAAGTCTGAAATCGTTCTCCGGAATCCCGGAATGCCGAATCTAATTTATCTATCGTCGCGGCCTTGCTCTCGGTGAATCGGTAACGGCGGCTTCCTTCAGTCCCGAGCTACTACCTAAATGTCCGGCAAGAGCGGCTGCAATAGCTCCGAGCAAGAGTGCAAGAAAGGCCCAGAACGATGTTGCTGCTCCGGCGCTGGCAACCTCTTCTCCCGATTGCTTTGCCTGCTGCTCCATCTGTTGTTGCGCTTCCGGATCCTGCATTTCTTCGATCTCGTCCCTAAAGGATTGTCCGAATTCCTGAATCATTTGCTGTGGATCGTCGATTTGCTCGCTGGCGGAAGTCAGCGCATCACCGGCGAGTCCAGCCGCGCCCCCGACGATGCCGCTTATAGCAGTCGTCAACAACATAAATGTGACCACTGTCACGAGACCCCAAACCATAAATCCTTCAAGAAGTCCGTCGAATTTGCTCTCGAGACCGGCCATTCTCCCGGCGATCCAGCCGCCGACAAAGAGCGCGATAATGAAGGATGCAAGACCCCAAATTGCGGCGCCCATGCCGAGGCCCTGAAAGCCTTCCTGACCCGCGGAAGGATCGATCGCCCACATTCCGATTGAAAGGCCAAGCAAGGTTAATAGCAGCTGGACGGCCAAAGCGGCGATCGTGCCAGCAATGATCGCACCCCATGAAATCCGTCGACGATTGCTCACGTATTCGGCGCGGGCTCCAATCGGCCGGTTTCTGACATTGTCATCTCTTTCTTCCATAAGTAATCCCTCCCCATATAAAACTTATTCGGCTGAAATTTCCTCTTTAACAGATTTTGGAAAGCTGGATGTGTGCCAGATGGAAAAGGATCCGAAAAATGGTCTTTTATCTTGAAAAAGCGTTTGGTTCGCGGCGGGCGTGGCGATCCGAATGGTCGCGGCTTGCAAAGTGCGATGAACCGTTTGGCGATTATGCAAGGAGCTTGGAACAGATTCTTCGAAGTCCGTTGATGGAACCGACGTCGCCAGATGGTGGTAAGCCACGTTCTTACGAACGCGGCTATTTAACGCGGCTATTTTTACGAACGCTACGTTGGCTTATCGGAGCGTCATGACGAGATCCTTGCTGTCGACGCGGTCGCCGAGATTGATCAAAATTTCGTCGACGATTCCGTCGGCGGGCGCGTATATCGTTGTCTGCATTTTCATCGCCTCAAGTGTCAGAAGCTTTTCGCCTTTTTTGACCTTTGTTCCGATTCCTACGGAAAGCGTTGTGACCATTCCCGGAATCGGGGCGCCGACATGCTTCGGGTTGGAAGTGTCGGCCTTCATCCGCGGTTTTTCGACCGCCTGGACCGATTTGTCGGTTGCAATCGATTCCCGGGAGCGGCCATTGAGTTCGAATAAGAGGTTTCGCTGGCCATTTTTGTCGACTTCTCCGACGTGATTGAGGCTGATAAACAACGTTTTTCCTACCTCGATATCGACGGCAATTTCTTCTCCAATTTCGAGTCCGTAGAAAAAAGCCGAGGAGGGGAGGACGCTGACATCGGCGTAATCTTCCTGGAATTTGATAAAATTCTCAAAAACCTCCGGATACATCAGATAACAAAAAAGGTCGTCATCGGTTATCTCGCGGTTGAGTTTTTCTTTCAATTCCGCCCGAACCTTGTCGAGATCGAGAGGAGGTGCATCGGCACCCGGACGTCCGGTCTTCGGCTCGCGGTCGCCGAGGACGATTTTTTGCAACTCTTCCGGCCATCCACCTGGAGGTTGTCCGAGGCCACCGCTGAGCATGTCGATGACCGATGCTGGAAAAGCCGTTCCCGGTTCGAGGTTCATCACATCTTTCGGGCTGATTCCTTTTGTAATGAGGAACATCGCCATATCGCCGACCACTTTGCTGCTTGGCGTCACTTTGACGATATCGCCGAAGAGTTGATTGACCTCCGCGTAGCAACGGACGATTTCCGGCCAGCGGTGAATGAGGCCCATCGCGGAGGCCTGTTCCTTCAAATTCGTGTATTGGCCGCCCGGCATTTCATGAAAATAGACCTCGGCGCTTCCGAATTTCGGGCTTGTGTCGAAAGGTGCGTAAATATCCCGCACATTCTCCCAATAGTTGGAAAAATCATCGAGAGCGGCTTGGTCAAGTCCGGTATCGCGAGGCGAGGATCGAAGAGCGGCAGCGATTGAGTTGAGATTGGGTTGACTGGTTGAGCCGGACATGGAGGCGATTGCGAGATCGACGATATCGACGTCCGCTTCGGATGCCGCGATGATCGATGAGCTGGCGATGCCGCTGCTGTCGTGCGTATGAAAATGGATCGGAAGACCGGTTTCCTGCTTTAGGGTTTCGATGAGCTTTGTCGCGGCAAATGGCTTCAAAAGCCCTGCCATATCTTTGATCGCGAGAATATGGGCACCCATTTTTTCGAGTTCCCGCGCGAGATTTACGTAATATTTCAGGGAATATTTATCGCGTTTCGGATCAAGGATATCGCCGGTATAACAGATCGCCGCTTCACAAACGGCGCCGGTGTCGCGAACGGCCTCCATCGCAACGACGATATTCGGTAGATAGTTGAGGGAATCGAAAATTCGGAAGATATCGATCCCCGCCTCGTCGGCATGTTGGACAAATCCGCGGATAACGTTGTCCGGATAGTTTGAATAACCGACACCATTGGCACCGCGCAGGAGCATTTGAAAACAGATGTTCGGAATCCGTTCCCGCAGAAGGCGCAGGCGCTGATACGGACTTTCGTGAAGAAAACGCATCGATGTGTCGAAAGTCGCTCCGCCCCACATTTCGAGGCTGAAAAGGTCGGGAGTTTGGCGGGCGACGGCATCGGCGATCGCGAGCATGTCGAACGTCCGAACGCGGGCTGCGAGCAGCGATTGGTGGGCATCGCGAAAAGTCGTGTCGGTAACAAGGAGCCGCTTTTGGTCGCGAATCCATTCAGAGAATTTCTCCGGACCGTGTTCGCGCAGGTAGTTGCGGGTTCCCGGCGGGGGACTTTTGCTCAGGTCAACGGAAGGAACCGGCGGCTGGAAGGAGATATGTTCTGGCCGGGGACTGTTGACCTGCGGATTTCCATTTACGATGACATCCGAGAGATAAGACAGGAGTTTGGTAGCGCGGTCGCGGCGCGGGCGGAAGTTGAAAAGCTCAGGGGTTGTGTCGATCAGTGTCGTGGTGGCAGCACCGGAGGCAAAGACCGGGTTGTTGATCACATTTTCAACAAACGGAATGTTCGTTTGGACTCCCCGGATTCTGAATTCCCGCAACGCGCGATCCATTCGGAGAAGGGCAGTCGGAAAATCGGGAGCGGAGGCGGTCACTTTTACCAGAAGGGAATCGTAAAAAGGCGTAATCACGCTGCCGGTATCGCCCATCGCTCCGTCGAGACGGATGCCGAATCCGGAGGCGGAGCGGTAGCTGAGAATTTTTCCGTAGTCGGGAGTGAATTTGTTCTCCGGATCTTCCGTGGTGATGCGGCATTGAACGGCAAAACCATTCCTCGGAATATCGTCCTGAGCTGGAAACCGGATCTTCTCGCCGTGCAGTTTCTCGCCCTGAGCGACCTGGATTTGGGCGCTGACGATGTCGAGACCTGTGATCACTTCCGTAACCGTATGTTCGACCTGAATCCGCGGATTCATTTCGATGAAAAACCATTCGTTGGTGTCGGCATCGAGCAGAAACTCGATCGTGCCGGCGTTGTCGTAATTGATTTTTCGGGCGATTTGAACAGCGGCGTCGCAGAGTTCGCGGCGAACTTTTTCCGGAAGATTGATCGAAGGAGCGACTTCGACGACTTTTTGGTGACGGCGCTGCACGGAGCAATCGCGTTCGTGGAGGTGGAGGATATTCCCGTGCCGATCTCCGATGACCTGAACTTCGATATGTTTGGCTCGTGGAATGTAGCGTTCGAGAAAAACTGCGGAATTTCCGAAAGCGAGTTGGGCTTCGCTCCGCGCTTCTGCAAGGAGAGGTTCCAACTCGTCCTCGCTTCGGACGATTCTCATGCCGCGCCCGCCGCCGCCGAATGCAGCTTTTATAATGAGCGGAAAACCGATTTTTCGGCCGGTTTCGAGCGCTTCCTCGAAATTCTCGATCGCGTCGTCTGTTCCCGGAAGAACGGGTATGCCGGTATCGATCGCGAGCTGGCGGGCAGCCGTTTTATCGCCCATCGATTCGAGGAGCTCAGCCCGCGGCCCGACAAAAGTAATGCCGGCTTCCTCGCAGGCTCGGGCAAATTCGGCATTTTCCGCGAGAAATCCATAGCCGGGATGGATGAGGTCGACGCCTTTTGCCTTGGCGAGACTGATAATGCCTTCGATGTCGAGATAGGCTCCGACCGGGCCTTTCCCTTGGCCGACCAAATACGCTTCGTCGGCTTTGAAGCGATGAACTCCGAGCCGATCTTCGTGGGCGTAGATGGCGACAGTCCGGAGACCGAGCTCGTTGGCGGATCGAAAAACGCGGATCGCGATTTCGCTTCTGTTGGCAACAAGGATTTTTTTCATCAGGTCAGGAAGTGAACTGTTGAGGCACGGTTCGATCGATACAATCTGATTCTTTCAAGGCGCCCTGGCAAAATTCTACGTTCTTTCTCAAAAAAACGAATAAAACTTTGCTTTTTAACGTTACTCTGTTGCGACGAAGATTGTTTTAAACGCCCGAATGTGAAAGATTACTTTGAATTAATCACGACGCTTATGAAGATCAAAAAATTATTAGACTCCAAAAAATGGCTGCTGATTCTTGGTTTCCTGGCCTGTGGCGCTTGGTTGCCGTTCGCTTCAGCTGCATCGGTTACCGTGAACTTCGAAAATGAAGACGCCGAGGCGGCTGAGTATAGCGAAGTAAACGTTTTAGTTATCAATATGCAGACTGCCCGATCGATTGACGATGCGATCAAGTTTCAGTCAAACGAGGCGACATTTTCGAAAAAGTTCGAGGATCTCGACCCCGGTCATTACGTGATTGTGCTCTTCACCGGAAGTTTGGAGCAGGTCGACGATGCTTCGCGGCCGGGAGCCTTTCTTGCTGAGGAACAGGTTGTTTTGTCAGATGAGGATGCTGAGGAAACGGTTGTTGTTCGCTACGAGGCTTATGACGCTTCTGATTGGCGGGGAACAGAAACCGCAACCGGTATTGTGCAAGGCGGGGCGGATGAAGCGATTGCCGGGATCGAAATCAGTGCGGTTGCTATGATCGAGTCTGCCGGACGCTTGACCATTGAAACAGCGGTTTCGGGTGAGGATGGTAAATTCGAGTTTAACAATCTCGCTTCCGGCAAAACTTATCTCTTGCTCGATCCTCAAGGCGAAATGGTCGGTCAGATTTCCGCCGGGGGCCATGCAACGATCGATCTTCCGCCACAGATCGGGCACAGTGCGCCTGATTTTACATTTGTTGATCTAAAAAGCGGAGAGGAGCGCAAGCTTTCTGATCTCAAAGGAAAGGTTGTTGTTCTGGAATTCTGGGCTTCGTGGTGCGGTCCGTGCCAAGCTCCAATGGATAAAATGCAAACGTACCGGTCGAGCCATCCCGACTGGGGCGAGGATGTCGAATTGTTGACCGTCAGTATCGACGACGAGAAAAAGGCAGCTGTCGATCATCTTGCAAAAAATGGTTGGGACAAAACCGACAACGCGTGGGCCGGAGATGGCGGTTTCCGCGCAGAAGGTCCGCAGGTTTATGGCGTCAAAGGAATTCCCGCGGCCTTTCTTATCGACCGCGAAGGAAAGATCACCGCGAGCGGACATCCGATGATGCTCGATATGCCAAAGCTGGTGAATGATCTGCTCAAGGGTGGTTGATAACCGGAGAATGGAGATTTCGGGCGATGTGATTGCCCAACAAAAAAGGCGACCGGAGAAGGTCGCCTTTTTTTGTGTGCGCCGGGCATGGCGCGCAGCGCCATGGCGGCGCTGTCAAGCG
>DATGSL010000288.1:0-3728 GCA_035302665.1 Opitutales bacterium
CAATCCCTGTCTCCTGCCCGCGCAACCGCAAATCGACAAGCCGCCGCCGCAAAACAATCTCATCCTCGGACGTCTCCTCTTCAGATAGGAGCGCTTCAATCGCCTCCCGACTCAATTCGTCGATCCACGCCGAAACCTCCCCCTCTTCCGGCGAAAGCACTTGCAACACCTGTTTTTGCGCAAAACGTTCCGCCACCGCCCGGCGCAGGCCAACCGCGCTGAGAATCCCCGCATCCTTCGGCCAAACAACCGCACCGATCCCGAGTTCCTCACTCACGGCGCACGCATGCAAACCGCCTGCTCCTCCAAACGCGACCAACGCATAATCGGCCGGATCGACTCCTTCGCGCAACGAGATCTTCCGAATCGCATCGGCCATTCGCTCGTTGGCAATCGTTAAAAAACCTTCCAACAGTTCGGTCCCGTCCCCCGCGATTTGACCGGCATTTTCAATCTTCCTTAAAAGTTCCTCTAGCCTGGCACGCGCTTCACCGGGAAAAACCGGAACCCCAAAACGCCGGCTGTCGATCCGCCCAAGCAACAAATGAACATCGGTCAACGAAAGCGGTCCGCCGCCTCCATAACACGCAGGTCCCGGCGAAGCACCCGCACTTTCCGGTCCGATCCGCAGCTGGTTGCCATCAAATGAGCAAACCGATCCGCCGCCCGATGCAACCGTTTCGATTTTCAACGATGGCGCCAAAAGATGCGCATCCCCGACTCGCTGCTCGAACGAGTACTCGAAATCTCCGTCGAAACGGGCGACATCGCTGCTCGTTCCGCCCATATCGAAAGAAATAATCTTCGTAAAACCGGCCTGACGCCCCGCAGCTGCTGCACCGACAACTCCACCGGCCGGTCCGCTCAACAAACTATCGCTCGAACGAAAGGCCGCCCGCGTTACAAGCCCACCGGCACTCGTCATGATCCGGACCCGCCGTCCCACCGGGCCCTCAACACGATCGAGGTAGGTTTCCATGATCGGACTCAGCGATGCATCGACCACCGCCGTCTCCGCACGCGGCAAAATCTTGATCAGCGGCGCAAGCGCATGCGAACAGGAGATGTATTGAAAACCCCGTTTCAGCAAAAAATCCTCCATCCGCTTCTCATGCTCCGGATTCCGGTAACTGTGCAAAAAAGCGACCGCGCCAACCGTTCTGCCCATTTTCACCAACCGCTCCACCGGCTCCTCGAGAGCATCGAAATCGAGCGGCTCGATAACCTTACCGGCAGAATCGAGCCGCTCCCGGACCTCTACCACTTCCGCGTGAAGAGGCGGCGGTTTTTGAATATTCAGCGCAAAGAGATCGGGACGCTGCTGAGTGCCGATTCGAAGCGAATCGGCAAATCCTGCTGTTACGAAAAAGACTGTTTTTGCGCCCTTTCCTTCAAGAAGAGCATTCGTCGCACGCGTCGTTGCGATCCGGAGCGATAAATCGGGCAACGGCTGCCCCGGCAAAGTTCCTGTGACCAACCGCGCAGCCAAAACCGGCGCCTCTTCGGGCGACTGAACGAGAAAAGGTTCATCCGTCCAGTCGCCGGACGGAAGGGGTCGACTGAGCGTTAAAACCGCACCTTTAGCGTCGAAAGCCACGACCGTCGTCTTCTCTTTTACAAATGCGGCAGAAAAGGAAAACCGACAAAGAAAATCGTCCGGCGCTCCCCACGATTCTTCAGCCACCACCTGCAAGCGATCCTCGCTGATCGCGCGAATCCGTCCACGAAGAGCGCTGCTGGAGAGCACCTTCACCCGGCGGATCTCACCGGCAGGTGTTTCCGCCAAACAATCGGTAAACGTTCCTCCGGTATCCGCACTTATCTTCCACATCGAATCATTGTTGCCAAAAACAAAGCCTCGTGTAAAGCCGCCCAGAGATTCGCCCGGCTTACGCCCGATCTTCCAATTCTTCACTCGGCGACCGCAATTTCCGCTTCTGTCGACCGTTCGGCTTGCTTGAGAACGAGCTGAGTAGCGTCTTCGGAGAGGTCGGGCGGATAGCCGTATTTCGCCAGAAGCCGTCGGACGCTGCGACGAAGGCTGGCGAGGCCGTTTCGGGAACGGTTTCCAAGCTCAAGGGAATGCGGGGCAAAGTGGAGGATCGGATTCACCAATACATGTCGTCGATCGGCCGGCCCGAGTTTGACTACGACCGGATCCGGCTCGATTTCGAGCACATACTCCACGATCCGAAAACGTCCGAAAGGCCTCCGCCACCTCCGCCCAGTGGATGTTCCGTAGCGAATCTTCCTCGAAGATTCGATCCCCCTTCTGAAGGACGAGTTTTCAATCTCAGGAAAACGCGCCGAAGCGACGCTCGGAGGGAGCTTCGCTTCGGCGCCGTTTTTTAATCGGCGATCCCGGCTTGGCCCCACTGAGCGTTGAAATCCCTTGCTTTCCCCTTTCTTCCGAATGAACCGGCGGCATCGTGTGCGAACCTGACAGCGAAATTCCCGCAGTCACAGGTTCGGATGATGAGGCACAGCTTTTCCTTCGAAGAGCTGCCAAACACGATATTCAAACCTGCCGGGAGCTTGACGGAATGACGGAAATTCCGTTATTTATCCGTATGTATGAAAAAATTTCCATTGGCCGCCGCGGCGCGATCACCTTGCCGGCCAGACTTCGGAAAAAATTCGGCCTGGAGCAAAACGACGAACTGATTATCGAGGAAACGGAGCAGGGATTACTCCTTCGTCCCGCCATCAGCATGCCGGTTGAAATCTACACCGAAGAGCGCATTCGGGAGTTCACCGAAGATGACGCTGCCATTGGCGAGATCCTCGACCGTTCCGGCATGAAGTGAAAGGAGACTCCATGCGGATTTTCCTTGATGCCAATGTCATCTTCTCCGCATCCAATCCAGCCAGCAATGTGAATCGGCTGATCCGGCACCTCATTGAAATTCACCGGCTCATTTCGTCCGATTACGCCATGCAGGAGGCGTTTCGCAGCATCCGGGCGAAACGTCCGGAATGGGAGGAAGGGCACCGCCTGTTGATGATCAACATCGAGATGGTCCCAAGCCTGGATGGACCTGTTTCGGTTGATATCGCCGACAAAGACAGACCGATTCTAGCTACCGCCATTCATCAGCACTGTGATGTTCTGCTCACAGGCGACAAGCGGGACTTTGGTCCGTTCTTTGATCAAGAAATCTCCGGCGTGAGGGTGCTAACGCCATTGATGATGGCCGAAAGGCTCGGTGAGACGGACTGAGCGGCTCACCGAGCGTTGAGCGCTGATTCTGGTCCACGGGCCGTGCTCCTTTTCGTTCCACCAGTCCGGTTGCGGCTCGCCCCCATTGACGGAATGTGTAGATAGCGATGTCGATGAGGGTGGCGATGTCGGGCCGGGCGGCCTGGTTCCGGAGATTCGACCAACGGGCTTCGGGTGGAACCCAGAAAACGCGCTCGGCGGTGTATTCGTCGCGGTTTTCGAGGAGGGCGTTTTGCTGATCGCCAGTGATGCCTTCGGCTTCGAGTTCCGCTTTTAATTCGTCGCGGCGGGCGTCGAAGGAAAGCTCGACGCGGTTGGCTTGACCGTCCTCCGCTAGCAAATAGTCTGGTTACCGGAGAATCCCATCGAAAGCACCACCATGAAAATCCGTTCATTTGGCAACACTGATATCGGACGCAGGCGTTCCCAAAATGAAGATGCCTTCTGGAACGCACCCGAACATCACCTTTTCGCGGTTGCCGACGGCCTCGGAGGACTCGCCGCAGGA
>DATGSL010000289.1:0-5430 GCA_035302665.1 Opitutales bacterium
ACTAAGAATAAGAAAGCAGCATTGCCTTTGAGCCTGTTAGCGGGAGAGAAAAAGGGATGGCTAAATTCGATACCAGCGAGAGTATAAATGCCCATTATCGTCAACTTTTAGGCCTCAGCGAACCTTGGCAAGTCACTGAAAACGGGAAATAGGCCCATCCGGCGTCACAAGCAGGATCCCGGCCAAACGGATCGTCATGGACCCGGGCAGCAGAGCGCTCTCCCCGGCGGTGGAAAGACTCATTCGAATTTCCCGGATATTCCTATGCTGGCAAGCCTCGCGTATGTGCTGGAAAATAAGGCTTGTGCTAGGAGTCGGGGCTTCGTAGCGTTTGCTGGAAATTTCTCCTAACGATTGTTCCCTATAAATCCCAAAACCAAAGGAAATCCCCTTATGAAAAAAATACTCTCGATCCTCGGCGTGGCCGGGATTCTAATCGGTGCGACCATACCTGTCGCCCAAGCCCAAACGTATGAACTGGAGACGGTTTGGGAAAAACATTGGTCTGACTATCCCCAGTTTTTCGGCACGAATCATGTTGTGCGCGGAATGGATTATAATCCAATAACCAATCATCTGGTCATTGCGTCGCGCAACGACAATGCGGTGCATCTGGTCGATGCGACCGACGGAACGTATATCGGCGAACTCGATATGACGGGGGTTTCCGGCGGCACTTTTGTAATCAACAAGGTTCGCGTCGCGACCGATGGCGTGATTTATGTCGGGAATCTGACGACGGATTCAACGGGAACTGCTTTTAATCTTTACCGTTGGGCTGACGAGGATGCTGTTCCAGTACGGGTTTACACAGGAAATCCGGGCGGCGGCGCCCCTGACAATCGTTGGGGAGATGCGATGGATTTGCGTGGAACCGGCGCAGAGACGGAAATTCTCCTGGGAAGTTACAATGGATCAATGTTGGTCGTGCTTCGGCCGGAAGGAGATCCGGATGCTCCGGATAGTTACGCGGTGCAGCAAATTTCTACGGAAGTCGCAGCGATGGCTCCGAGAAATGTCGCATTTGGACCGGACGATCTGGTTTATGTGACGCGTCCGGGAGCCTCTCTGTATGAGTTGAAAATCGATTTCACTGTCGGATCGGTTGTGGACCAACGGGAGTTTGATGGATCAAAGGTAGCAGCCGGACTTTCGCCTATCGATTACGGCGAGGTGGAGGATGTGGTCGCTGGTTTTAGGCCGGGTCCCCACGATATTTGGGTTTATCGGCGGACGCATCTTTCGACTCAGTGGCTGGCGCTGCCGATCGCGACGATCGCATTTACGCCTCCGGATGGAGGCTTTATTGACAATGGAAATGCGACCGGAGATGTGGTCGTCGTTGGCGATATTATTTACGGATTGAATACGAACAACGGGATTTTGGCGGCGCAATTGGTTGAGGGCGATCCTCCTCCACCGATGCCGACGGCCGAAATTTTCTGGTCGAACAATAATGAGATCCGCGGATCGCTTCTGGACGGCGATGAAGCAAGAACTGTGATCGGAGGTTTGGCGCGGCCGATCGGCTTGGCGGTGGACGCAGCGGCCGGACATATTTATTGGGCCGAGGATGGCACGGGCCGGATTGGACGGGCAAATCTGGACGGTTCGGAGCCGGAGACTGTAGTTGACGGACTGACTACGCCGCAGGATGTCTTGGTGTTGAACGGGCGGGTTTATTTTTCGCAATATTCCCACGGCCTCTTTTCGGTGGACCTCGAGGGCGGCGATTGGCAACCGGTGCTTGAGGTGACCAGCGAAGGAACGAGCGCGATCGCTTACGATGAGGTGATCGGGAAAATTTACATGGCAGCGACGAGTAGTGCGGGTGCGAAGTTGTACAGCGTCAATCCGGATGGAACCGAACCGGATGTGATCGAAGGTTTTGGCACCAATTATTACGGAATTGCCTTTGATCCGGAAGGGACTTTGTTCCGGGCCAATTTTGGCTTGCATACGGTCGATTCTTACGATCTGGGAAGTGGAGTCGCGACGCCGCTTTTCGATGGTTTTACGCAACCGCTTCAAATCGACGTCAGTGATGATGGTTTGCGGATTTCCTGGACGGAGCGCGGCAATGGCGGAAACGTTTATGTAGCGAACGCGGATGGTGTCGGAGAACCGGTAGCCATTGCGACCGGGGAGGATAGTCCGTTCGGTGTGACGTTTGTCAAAAGTGTGACTGTGGGCGACGGATTTGCGGACTGGATCGCGACTTTCGACTTGCCGGAGGGGGAGCGCGGAGCCGGGGACGATCCGGACGGCGATGGCATCGATAATTTGCTGGAATACGCGTTGGGCGGAAATCCGGCCGTTGCGAACCGGGATCTCTTGCCGGTTATCGGAGTGGAATCGGAGGGTGATAGCGCCTATCTTTCCATCGGATATTCGAAAAATGCTTCGGCAAAGGGGATCGATTACGTGGTTGAAGTTTCCGCTGATTTGGTGAATTGGGATTCCAATGAAACGAATCCGGGCGCGACGGTGATGGTTTTGGAGGACGCGGGAAGTGCAATCGTGCGCGACGCGACTCCGATATCGGACGCAAATCGGCGCTTTATCCGCCTCCGGATCGTGGAGCGGTAAACGACGATTCATCGGTTTGAGTGAAAGAGCCCTCCGTGTTTGATTAACGCGGAGGGCATTTTTGTTTTAAAGCGGAGGGAAAGTGTTGGCTTCGGCTGCGTTTCGCGCGGATTAAAGAAGGTCTTTTCGGTTTGCTGAAGGTTTGGGTAAAGCTGTCCGAAGACCGGAGATTTTTTAAAATCTAAAATCTTTCTGCAAACGTTAGTTTTCTTCGCCGATCTCGTGGAGGAGAGCGTCTAGATTGAGGGGGAGGGTGGTCATTTGGAGATTTCCGTTTTCATCGTGCGGCCAGAGTTCGCGTGGACGGTCCCAATAGAGTTCCAGGCCGTTTCCGTCGGGATCGCGCAGATAAAGGGCCTCGCTGACTCCGTGATCGCTGGCGCCATCTAAGGGGATTTCCGCTTCGCGAAGTCGGCGCAGCGCATCGGCAAGAGTGGCGCGGTTCGGATAAAGGATTGCTAGATGATAAAGCCCGGTGCTTTCGGGTGGTGGTGGCGAACCTCCCGCGCTTTTCCAGGTATTGAGGCCAATATGGTGGTGGTAGCCGCCGGCGGAAACAAATGCGGCTCGGCTTCCGTATCGCTGCGTCAGCTCGAAGCCGAGAACGCCGCAGTAAAACTCGAGTGCGCGCTCCAGATCGGCGACTTTCAAGTGAACGTGGCCGATGCGAACGGCGGGATCAGTCGGTCGGGGCGTGTTTTTCATTTTGTGTATGATTTTATGGATGACGGTAATTGATGTGGTCAACTAATCGAGCTTTTCGACTGGTTTTAGGCAGAGTTCAGGTTTGTTTTCGCGAGCATCTCTTCGAGTTTTTCCGATTTTAAGGTATGAGGAGTTCGATCGGTTTTCCCGGTAGATGGACTTCAAGCGTTTTTGTTTCTGGGGAATCGAGGTCAGCGCTCTCCGAGGGCCAAGTAAGATCGTCTGCGTGCGCGGGACCCTCGAACTCGAAGCTCAGCGATTTTCCCCGCACCGCTTCAACCGGTGCTTCTTTATGCTTCGGATTGGTGAGATATTCGGCAAAGGCTTTTCGGGCGGTCTCTTTTAAAAAGACGAAGTCGAGGCAACCGTCGCCGGGGTCGGCATCGGGAGCCAATTTGAGGTTCGGCCCGACCGTGCAGGTGTTCATTGCTTCGACCAGGAGGAGCTTTTCTGAGAAGCTTTGGCCATCGATTGTAAGGTGGCACGATCGGGCGGGACAGGTTTCCACGAGTTTTCGAAGTTCTGTCTGTGCCTCTTTGACGGTAGGAGCTTTTTTCAATCCGGCTCGGGAGAGGTCGAACATCAATTGCGCGAGAAGCCCTGCACCTGCCGATTCGATAAACGGGCTTTTGCCCCACGGGGAACTCGCCATCGCTACGTCGAGGTGGATCCGTCGCGCTTCGGATAGCGTTGAGAATTGTTCTGAATCGGGAGCAAATCCGCCGAAGATTTTCGCAAGATTGTTTGCCGTCCCCAGTGGTAAAATGGCAAGTGGCACATCGCGGCCCGCAACTCCGAGGGCAGCTTTTCGGACGGTTCCGTCGCCGCCGGCCGCTATCACGACATCGGCTTCCTCGAGAAGCGTCCATTTCGCGCCCTTTTCGCGCGTCGATTGATAGACCACCTCGTGTCCCGCTTCTTCCAGATGGCGAACGATTTGTTCTTTGGGTGGATGGCCGCCTCCGCCGGCATCGACATTGTGAAGTAAGATGATTTTCATTTCAGTTTCCTTCTTACGATACTCCAAACTGAGAAAAAGGGGCGTCGACTCGAAAAAAATTACACAAATGTGTACGTTACTTTCGTGATGCGTATTTTAGTTTGCAACGACGATGGAATTTACAGTCCCGGGATTGCGGCGTTGGCGCGAGCTGCGGCAGGGTTTGGAACGGTTCGGATCGTGGCTCCCGACGTGGAGCAATCGTCGATGGGGCACGCGATCACGGCCTCCCGTCCGCTTACCTATCGGCGGACGGCGATTGACGATTTTGAGGCATATCGGGTGAATGGCACGCCGGCCGATTGCGTGGCTCTCGGCGCGTATCAGTGGGATAAGGTCGATGTTGTGCTTTCGGGCGTGAATCTCGGTTACAATCTTGGCGCTGCCATGTGGCATTCCGGAACATTGGCCGCAGCGAAACAGGCGGCTTTGCTCGGGATTCGCGGAATCGCGCTGAGTTCGCCTGTTGGCGAGGATGAAGGCCCTCCTGATTACGTTCCCATGCGACCGTATATTGAAAAAGTTTTGAAAGTTCTCCTTGAGGATTCCGAGCATCCGTTGGTCAACGTCAATTTACCGGAAAAACCGCGCGGTGTTCGTTGGACGAGGCAATCGGTTCGTCAGTACAATGGAAAGGTTATTGCCGACGAAGATCCGATGGGGCGGACGCATTATTGGTTTACGACGGAGCCGATCGATGCGATGGAAAAGGGGACCGATCGGTGGGCGGTCATGGAGGACTATGTTTCGATGACGCCGCTGAGGCTTGATTTGACCGATCGCGTCGCGCTTGCTTCGTTGAACGAGCAAGTCGATCCGTAGGGGCGATGGGGAATGAATTCCACCTTCGCGCGTTGCTTCAATGCAACAAATCCCGATTTTCAAAGCAAAAAAAGGCTCCCCGGTTTGGGAAGCCTTTTTTCAGGATTGAGAAAAATTGGGATCTCTCGCTCGTAGCCCTCGTATGCAGCAGAGGTTGCGGACCGGAAACTGGCGGTCCAGGCGGCGACGGTTAGCTGCGGAAACGCTATATGCCGATCGGGAGATCGGCGCGCCCGGGAACGCCAATCTCCTGATTGGCAGAAGCCACAACAAGAAACCACAACAAAAGCCAGGGCAGTCGGCCGCAATTTGCG
>DATGSL010000290.1:0-2256 GCA_035302665.1 Opitutales bacterium
CAGATCATTCCGATCTTTTCTTTTTCGCGGGCGATTCCGCTGATCGGCGGTTCGTTGGCGGCCATTCTTGCGTCGGTTGAACTTCCGATCGCGAGCTTGGCGGCTTTTGTATTGCTTGGGGAAACCTTGCGGCCGGTGCAATGGCTTGGACTTTTCGGGATCGCCGCGGCTGTTGTGATTGCGAATTGGAAACAGGATAATGGGATTTGACGAAGAGAGATTTTATTTTCTTTCTCGAAACCTTTTTCGAGTCTGGTAGGCTTTGCCGATCATGAAAAAACTGCTGATTTTCGTTCTACTTTCGGGCTTGATCGGATGTGCGGAGGAGATTCGTCTTCCACCGCAGGAGACCTCTGATATGCCGCCACCTCAATTCAGTGAAGAAAGCTTGCAGGCAGAGCAGGAGGCGCAGCTTCAGGCGGCGGTAACACTTGTTGCTGAGGCGGTTCAGGGTTATCGGCTCCTTGATAGCGCAAAAAATTATCCGGAAAACCTGAATCGGTTGGTTGAGCGCGGCATGCTGACGAGCCTCCCGGATCTACCGACCGGTTATTATTTTACCTACGATCCTGAAACCGGTGAAGTCGGCACGAGAGCGGGCATTCGCGAGGATCTTCCGGCGCTTGATGAAGAGGCAGAGAATGAATCGTCGGAGCCTGCCGGGCATTGATGCAGTTTTTTCGGAAATTGGAGTAGCAGAACTGATTAAATGACGAAAAAAGAACGGGCGGAATATATTATGACTCGGTTGGAGGAGCTTTATCCGGATCCTCCGATTCCGCTCGACCACAAAGATCCTTACACGTTGTTGATCGCTGTTTTGCTCTCCGCACAGTGCACCGATAAACGGGTGAATTTGACGACGCCGGAACTTTTTGCCCGTGCGGATACTCCGGAAAAAATGGTGGAGGTGCCGGTGGAAGAAATTCGGCAAATTATCCGGCCGTGCGGTCTATCTCCTTTTAAATCGAAAGCGATTTCGGAGCTGTCCCGGATTCTGATCGATAAACATGGAGGCGAAGTTCCGCGGACTTTTGAGGAATTGGAGGAATTGCCGGGGGTGGGGCATAAAACCGCATCGGTTGTGATGGCTCAGGCTTTTGGCATACCGGCTTTTCCGGTCGATACGCATATTCATCGGTTGGCGAAGCGTTGGGGCTTGAGCAGCGGGAAAAACGTGGTTCAGACCGAACGCGATTTGAAACGGCTTTTTCCGAAAGATCGGTGGAATACGATCCATATCCAGATCATCCTTTACGGACGGGAGCATTGCACGGCTCGCGGTTGCGACGGGACGATCTGCGAGATTTGTGAGAAAATCAACGGTTGAGGGTCGATTTTGTTTTACTCAACTTCCAGTGAAACGCTCTCACTGATCGCGATTCCGGCGGCGTTCGAGATGATGACCGAATAAGCGCCGGCGTCCTCGGGCTTGATTCCTGTGAGGGTCAGCGTGGCGTCGTTGCGGTTGCCGAGCGTATTTCCGTCCTTTGTCCATTGGTAGTGCAAAGGTCTCGTTCCTTCAGCCTCGACGGAGAAAGTGATATTGCTGCCGATAGCTGCGGTTTTTGCCTCGGGGGCAGTAATGATCTGCGGAGAGATCGATAAGAGCGCATCCTCGCTCGTTACTTCGCCGACCTCGTTTGTTACTTTAACGGTGTAACGGGCGCTATCGTCGCCTTCCACATTCTGGAGTTGGAGGGAAGCTTCGGTTTCTCCGGGAATTATTTGTCCATTCTTCATCCACTGGTATTCGAACGGTTCTTTTCCGACCGCCTGAACGGTGAATTCGACGTCATCGCCGGCCCGAACTATTTTTGAATGCGGATGTTGGGAAATAAACGGAGGTACGAGAAGCGAAACCGATTCACTCATTGCCTGACCGGCCTGATTGGCGACAACGACACGATATTCGCCGCCATCCTCGCCGCTCACCCGATCGATTACCAGGCGCGGCTCGTCGGTTTCCAGGAGCAATTTTCCATCCTTTAACCATCGGTAAGTCAAAGGCGGGGTTCCGATCGCGCGAACATCAAAGATAGCCGTTCCGCCAAAAGTTGAAAAATATTGGGATTCCGGCTGATAAGTGATCATCGGAAGAATTTCGATCACGGTCGGCTCACTTTTAATAGTGCCAGCGCGGTTGGTAACGATCGCCGAGTAAATGCCTCCATCTTCCACATTGATGTTTTCGAGAAGAAGTTCTGTCGAATCTCCGTTGGCAAGAGGAACGGCTTCCTTGAGCCATTGGACCTC
>DATGSL010000291.1:0-3452 GCA_035302665.1 Opitutales bacterium
AAAATCCCTGTCGGCAATCTCGCCAGCGATGAAAAACGGATCCTCATTCTCAAGCTCGAAATGACAATCCCGCCCATCGCAAAGAGAAAATCTTCCGATGCAGATCTACTGGAAATCGAAGCAACCTTCGAATCGCACCGCTCGCATCCAAAAGTTTCCCACAAATGGAACCGCGTCGTGAAAACCCGCTTTACGAACCGAAGAGACGAACCAAAATCCTCTCCGGACGCGACTGGGTTTATCTCCGCACAGCTGGCGGGAAAAACTTTATGCGAGGCGGTCGCCGATGCGGAATCAGGACGGATTTTCGAAGCAAAAACACGGCTGAAGACAAAAATTCGCCACTTGGAAAAAGAACCGCCCTCGAACGGACGGAGCGATGGGTTGAAGTTGCTGACAGAATTTTACGGAATTCTCAAAGCCAAAGGCAAATGGACCGCCCGCGATCAAAAAAGAGCGCGCTACAGATGCCATTATTATCGAAAAATGAGTAGCAAAGAACTTTGGCTCGGCCCCCGGAATCAAGCACCGACGTTTTCCCGACCAAATCGCAAACCGTCCGCTCGTGCCAGCAAAATCAAAACTACCGTTCCTCCAAATTTCTTTTGCCTTCTCTCCGAACTCCAAGTCCAATCGAGATCGAATCAAAAGCAAATGATGACCCACTACGTCTCCCGTAAAATATTCTCATTTCTCCTTTTAACTCTCTTCAGCGCATTTCCGCTTTTTGCCACTTCCGAATCCTCGTTCGGAACCTTGGGCAACTACAATCTATCGACCTTGCTCGAATCGAACATTCCGCCTCCTCTTCTCGGCGATGAAATCGATTCAGTCGAAAAATGGGAGGCCAAAGCAGCCGAAATCCGGGAAATCTGGGTCGATTACATCGGAGGTATCCCGGAGAGAGTTCCGGTCGAATTCGAGATCCTGGAAACTTCTTCGGAAAAGGATCACGACCGGATCAAACTCGTTTTCCAAACGGTCCACGACGACCAGATTCCAGCTTATCTTCTTCTTCCAAAGGGAATTGAGGATTCCGGTCAAAAATATCCGGCAATCCTCGCACTACACCCGACCAACGCCGAAGGAAAGGATTCGATCGCAACTCCCTGGAGCCGGCCGAATCGCCAATATGCCTTCGAACTCGTTTCGCGCGGCTACGTCGTGCTCGCTCCCGATGCGATGACTTCTGGAGATCGCATTTTTGAAAACGAACGCCATTTTCGCTCCGCTCCTTTTTACGAAAAACATCCGGAATGGAGCACCGTCGCCAAAAATATCGTCGATCACATGCAGGCGGTTGATCTGCTCGAATCACTCCCCTACGTCGATTCCAATCGGATCGGAACAATCGGTCACTCTTTCGGCGGTTACAACGCCTATTTCCTCACGTCGATCGACCCAAGAATCGCCGTCGCCGTCTCAAGTTGCGGCTTCAACCCATTCACCGGAAGTTCCAATCCTCAACATTGGGGAATTCGCAACTGGTACACTCACCTTCCCCGATTCAGCGAGGATATGGAAAACAACCGGGCTCCTTTCGATTTTCACGAAATCGCCGCCCTCACCGCGCCCCGTCCATTTCTCAACTATAGCACGCAGCAAGACCACATTTTTCCCGATTGGCGACCGATCGCAGAATCGATGGCCGATCTCCACAAGCTCTACTCGCTCTTCGATGCAAACGATCGTTTCCGCTCGATTCTGACTTCCGGAGGTCACGATTTTCCTCCCGATATTCGGGAAATCGCCTACGATTTTCTCGACCAGTGGCTCAAAAAGTAAGTTGCCGCAGCCGAGAATCGCAATCGATTCGTTTTTTAATCCTCGATTTCGTTCGGCAGCGCGCCGGAGAAAATGATTTTTCCGTCGGAATTTTTCTGTATCAAATGGAGTCCGATCTCGCCGGTCCGATTGAACTCCAGCCTCCATTCCGTTCCGTCGCGATCACGAAACTGAATACCATCGGTTGTCTCGCCTGAAAAGGATTCGACCGTAAGAGGTTCGGTCTCATCCGGAAGCGTTGCCTCCAGAAAATGCAGAAATCGATTCGCTGCAGCCGGTTCGGGATCGCTTACTTCCAATCTCCATTTTCCCGTTAAGCCAAAGGTCCGATCCCAGTCCTCCCGCTCCGGCTCCACAACCGGCCAATTCCGCCCCGAAGCGAAAAACTCTTTTCCCGGTCCACCGCCCAGGGTCACCTCCGCTTTCTGCGGAAGAAGCGTCTCGACAAACAATCTTCCGTCAAAATCGGCTTGCCAGACCGAGTCTCCGCGCCGAATCGGCTCATTCTGAAAATGGAGCAAAAATTCCTTCTTCTGCTCCGGTTTCACCGACTCAATCCGATCATAAATCACAAAATAATCGGGCCGGAGATAGACAAATTGACGGACCACCTCTTTTGATTTGGTCGATGCATAACTTTCAGTCGCATCGGCCGCGATATAAACAAAATCCTCCCCGCTTTGAACAGCGATCGTCTTCGCATCTGTCGTCGAATTCTGTCCACCGTGATTGTAATAAGTTTTCCCGTCCGGCTTGAATCCCCACGGTTTCCAGAAATTCGGCATCGGTTCATTCGGCTCATGGATCAGCAACGTATTGTGCGCAACACTTTGAGCCGCAAAGTTATGATGATGGGCGGTGCTGGTTCGACTACCGGCATCGAGGGCGAGAAAATTCCGTTTAAAAATTACAAAACTCAGCTCATCGTAATGTTGATGGTTCCGGTTACTCGATCCTCCCCGAAAAGCGACATGAGTATCGTCCCGGCTCAACCCGGCCCGCATAAAAAACAACCCGAAACTCGGCGCATAAAAGTAACGTCCAGCATCGATTTTACTCCGATCGACCGATTCGATTCTTTCCGGGTCGAAGTTTGAAACCAAAAACGGAATGAACGGATAATCGGAATTGAACTTACGAACCGATTCAGGCAATCGAGCCAATTGCGCATACGCGTGATCGGCCTTTTCAGGAAACCGTTTCCCGTAAAAATGAATTGCCTGAACGAAGTGCGGATAAAGGGAAGCGGTGCTCGAGAGATTATTCTTATGCTCCATATCTCCGATCCCATAAGCCAGAAATCGCGGCCGCTCCGGATCAACCCAGATCGCCGACCAGTCGAACCAATTGGAATAATCAGCCATCTGCGTCCATCCGCCCGAAAGATCTTCTAAAAAAGCCGAACGCCACGAATAAAAAAAGAGGAACGTCGCATCCGGATACGGGCCAAAACTGTAGCCGACGGTCGGAGAAGCGAGTAAACCCGATCCAGCAGAAACCTCTTCCCGATGATCAAGCATCTCGAAGAAAAGTGTCGCCCCTTTTTCCAAAAAATCAGCCGCCCGATCGTCATCAATTCCATCGCCGGCCGCAGCAACACCGGCAAACCACTGAAGCGCACGAACGCCGTAATTCCCATTTGCCCGACTACCGATTGTTCGCCGGTA
>DATGSL010000292.1:0-4804 GCA_035302665.1 Opitutales bacterium
AATCTGCGCAGTATCGAGTTCGCCCGAAATGAGGTATTCGCTTCGATCTTTGAACCGTTTTGCGACACAGTTGAACTCGCTTTTCCGCAACCGGTTGATCTGGAGGATGCGATCGACCAAATCGAGGAGGTGGACGAACTCGCGGAATACCTCGATTACGATGCCCAGTGCACCTACCTGACCTTGACGTTTCCAAAGCTCGTGCTCGAAGTGCGCGCTCAGCAGATGCGATTTCGCCTTCCGGGAATGGGGGACCTTTTGCGGTTGTTGAACGAAACTGAATCGGCGATTGAAAAATTGACCGATTCCGACGTCCTCTTCCGCGGAAACGATTGAGGAGAGCGCGTTCCGGAGTTCGGTTGTTACGCAAATCGGTTCGCCGTAGCCGCTGTTTTCGATTTTGCTTTTCCGATGTCTACAGATCGTAAAGTAGAGGGAATGTTGGGAAATCCGCTGATTGTCGTCACCGGTGCGAGTCAGGGAATCGGCGCTGCGATTGCCCGCCGGTTTGCGTCGGAAGGAGCTTGTTCGCTCGCTTTGATTGCGAGAAATCGATCGCGCCTTGAAGAGGTTGCCAATGAGTGCCGGAATTTTTCCGGAGTTTCGGCGGAGGTTTTTGTCTGCGATCTGACCGATCCGGAGGCTGTGGATGAAATGGCTGCGGCGGTTAAGAAAAGGTTCGGCGCTCCTGCTGTTCTTGTGAACAATGCCGGGGGCTTCGTCGCCGGATCCTTTCTCGAGTTTTCCCTGAAGGATTTTGATGCAATGTGGGAGATCAATCTGCGGAGCGCTTTTCTTGTATCGAAAGCCTTCGTTCCCGCGATGGTGGAGGCGGGAAAAGGAGATGTTTTTAACATCGGATCGATTGCTGCTCTCGGTGCACATCCGGGAGGAACGGGCTATTGCGCGGCGAAGGCCGGTCTTCTCGGATTGACGCGGGTGATGCGGCACGAGCTTAAATCTCACGGAATTCGGGTGATGTCGATATTGCCGGGACCGGTGGAAACACCTTCGTGGGATGGAAGTGGAATGCCATCGGAGCGTTTGATGCCGACCGAAGATATTGCGGAAACGGTGGTGACGCTCGCGCGCTTATCGGGACGGACGCTTCCGGAAGAGATCATTTTGCGTCCGATGGTGGAAGAATAAGTTTGCCGATCCGATCGGTTTGTTTCGGCAAAAGAAAATCTGCACCGGCGTTTTTCTGTTCGTTTCTTCTTGCGCTAAAAGGAAAAGAGCGGCTTTTTTCTTTGGATGCGGTCGTTGAGCCATCTATTCGATCAAAATAAGACCTGGGCGGCGCGGATGCGCGAAAAGGACGCGCAATTTTTTGAGCGCTTGTGCGATGTTCAAAAACCGCAATATCTTTGGATCGGTTGTTCCGATAGCCGAGTTTCTGCTGACCAAGTGGTCGATGTCCTTCCGGGACAGATATTTGTTCATCGGAATGTAGCGAATCTTGCGGTTCATACCGACATCAATCTGTTGTCCGTTCTCCAATATGCGGTGCATGTTTTGAAGGTGGAGCATGTGATCGTCTGCGGTCATTATGGTTGTGGAGGTATTCGCGCGGTGATCGACGGAGAGAAACTCGGCCTGATCGATAATTGGCT
The DNA here is from genome assembly GCA_035302665.1 of Opitutales bacterium. GTDB lineage: Bacteria > Verrucomicrobiota > Verrucomicrobiia > Opitutales > T3Sed10-336 > DATGSL01. The sequence continues at coordinate 1,614 of DATGSL010000292.1, forward strand.
CCGTCACGTGAAGGATATTTATAATAAAAATCGGGCTGAACTCGATCTGGAGGCTGATTTGGATCGACGCACCGATTTACTTTGCGAACTGAATGTGGCAGCTCAGGTTCGCAATGTTGCGCACACAACGATCATCCAGGATGCGTGGAAAGCCGGTCAGTCCGTTTCGATTCATGGCTGGATTTATTCGCTCAAGGATGGATTGCTCCGCGATCTCGAAGTCGGCATCGAGTGTCGGCGGGAGATCGATCCGGAATATCGGATTTAGGAAAACCGGTTTCGGCTAGGAGATTTTGGGCAACGAATTTGGTCCGGGGATTGTCACTGCCGGGCAGTTTTAAAAATCTCCTTTCGGCCGCGAGGTCCGGTTCGCATCGGCTTCGAATGGAACGTTCTCCTTGCTATTAGCCTCAATTGTGACACTTTTTTTCCTTTTCCCTCTAATTTGGGACCTACATGAATTCACAGATTCGCAACATCGCCATCATCGCTCACGTCGACCACGGAAAAACAACTCTCGTGGATTGTCTCCTGAAGGAAGGAGGCGTTTATAGTGCTCACCAAGCGGTGCAGGATCGTGCCATGGACTCGATGGAACTCGAGCGGGAGAAGGGGATCACGATCAAGGCCAAGAATACTTCCGTTCATTGGAAGGGCTCCGTTTTAAACATCGTCGATACTCCCGGGCACGCCGATTTCGGAGGCGAGGTTGAGCGTGTGCTGAAGATGGTCGATGGGGTGCTTTTGATCGTCGATGCTTTTGAAGGGCCGCAAGCTCAGACTCGGTTCGTCCTTCGCAAAGCGATGCAGCACGGATTGAAGCCGATTGTCGTCATCAATAAAATTGATCGCGATCAGGCAGATCCTCAGCGCGTTCACGATGAAGTTCTCGAGCTTTTTCTCGAACTCGAAGCGACGGACGAACAGTTTAACGCACCTTTTCTCTATGCGAGTGCGAAAAACGGATTTGCCGTTCGCGAAATCGGCGATGAAAAAAATGGGATGGCGCCGTTGATCGAGACGGTTTTTGAGGTCATTCCGCCACCAGAAGTCGATCTGGACGCGCCGTTCAAAATGCTGGTCAGCAACATCGACTGGGATGATTACGTGGGGCGGATCGCCGTTGGGAAAATTTTATCGGGAAAAATAGCGCCGGGCGACACCGTTTATGTGTTCAACAAGGATGGCTCCCGGACACGGACGAAGGTTTCCAAGGTATTTGAGTTTACCGGTCTTGGAACGCGCGAAGCGAAGTCGGCGACGGCGGGTGGAATTGTTGGACTCGCTGGTTTTGACGAGATCGATATCGGAGTGACGATCGCTGCAGAGGAAGATGGGGAGGCACTTCCGTTTGTCGATCTCGATCCGCCGACCATTCAGATGTATTTTCGGGTCAACGATGGACCTTTGGCCGGACTTGATGGGAAATTTGTGACTTCGCGGCAGATTCGCGAGCGACTATTGCGGGAGGCCAAGACGAATATCTCCATTCAGGTGGATGAAACGGAAAGCTCAGCTGCTTTCAGCGTAAGCGCCCGCGGGGCGATGCAGATCGCGGTTCTCGTCGAGGAGATGCGCCGGGAAGGTTTCGAGCTCCTCGTTTCGCGCCCGAGCGTGATCACGAAGACGGAAGGGGATGTGGTTCTCGAGCCGATCGAAACTCTTTGGGTTGAAGTTCCTGAGGAGGACCTCGGTGGGATTATGCAGAATCTTTCGAATCGGAAAGGGAAAATCGTCAACATGACGCACCACAATCTCGGGGTGACTGTGGAAGCCTTGATTCCGACGCGCGGCCTGATCGGATTCGAGACTGATTTGATCAATATGACGAGCGGCGAAGGAATCATGTCGCATCTTTTCCACAGTTATGAGCCGATCAGTGGGGAAATCCAAACCCGGCAAACCGGAACACTTGTCGCGACCGAACAGGGAGTTGCTACGGCTTTCGCACTTTCAAATCTTGAAAGCCGCGGGAAACTCTTTATCGGACCGGGGGAAACCGTTTACGAAGGAATGATTGTCGGGGAAAACCCGCGGGATGAAGACCTGCCGGTAAATCCGACTCGGGAGAAACAGTTGTCCAACGTTCGTTCGCACGGTGAAGGGAAGGGGATTCAGCTGGCGCCTCCGGTCGAATTTTCGCTTGAACGCGCTATCGAATATATCGCGAATGACGAATATGTTGAAGCGACGCCGAAAAACCTTCGACTTCGCAAACGGACGCTCGATTCGAACGAACGCCGTCGGGAGTTGCGCGCTTCAAGAGGCGCGTAAAAGGTCGGCCGCGAGACGAGGATCGCGGCTTTCGATTACTGAAACATGCTTTCGATGAGATCTTTGTATTTTTCGTCGACCACGTGTCGTTTCAGTTTGAAAAGCCGTGTCAGCTCGTCGCCGACTTGAAACGGTTCGGAAAGAAGGCGGAAAGCGCGAATGAGTTCAAATGGCTTAAATCCGTTTGCGACTGAAACTCGTTCGCGAATTTCGGTTTCGATTCGTTTTTCCACTTCCGGGTTTTCCAATAATTCGTCGAGCGAATCAGCCGCGAATCCCTCACATTGAAATCCCTCGAGATTTGGAACGATGAGCACGCCGATCGATTTCTGATCCTGGCCGACGACCATGCATTGGTCGATCAACGGGCTTTGAGATAGAAGCATTTCGATTGGAGCGGGCTCCAGATTCTCGCCGCCTGATAAAACGATCGTATCTTTACAGCGGCCAAGAATTTTTAAACAGTCGTTAAAAGTAACCATGCCAAGATCGCCGGTCCGAAACCAGCCATCCTGCAAAACTTCCTCAGTCGATTCTTTGTCGCGGTAATATCCTTTCATTACCTGCGGACCGCGCACGCAAATTTCTCCGCGCACGCCCCGACCTTCGTGCGGAAGTTTTGGGTTTGGGAAAATGACTTCGCCCGTTTCGACATCGGTGATCCGGGTCTCCGTTTGCGGAATCGGCGGTCCAACCGTCCCGATAATCGTCGATTCGAGAATACGAACGGCGAGAACCGGCGATGTCTCGGTCAATCCGTATCCTTCGAGGACCGGAATTCCGATCGTATTAAAAAATTGATCGATCTCTCCTGGCAATGCGCCGCCGCCGGAGACCGTGGCTTTCAGTTTTCCGCCGACGCCTTCCCGGATTTTTCGAAAAACCAACGCATCGCTCGCCCGATAGAGCGGACTTAA
>DATGSL010000293.1:0-2616 GCA_035302665.1 Opitutales bacterium
GGGAACCTCCTATCATTTGGCCGTAAAAGCTGAATCTGACGGAAATAGCGTCCGCTTCCCTTCGGATAACCTGATTGAAATCACGACGGCTGAACAGACAGCTTTTATCCGCGAATCGTTGCAAATCAGCATCTTGTTCCCGGGCGATTCTCATGATGGACTCGTCGCCTCCCTATCGACGCCACTCGCTTCGCACCCTCTCCTCGCAACGATCGGCGACAACGGTTTTTCCAACCGTGCTTTCTTTAACTTGAGCGACTTTATCGATGCGGACACCGGCACCAATCTTGAAACCATCGGGACGGTCCCACTCACCGTTCACCTACACCTTCCAGGACAAACTCCGGAAATAGACGACAATCCTGAAATCGCTTTTTCCCAAAGTTTCATCGTCACAAAAGTCACTGATTTCATTTTTTCCGGATCCGGAATGCCTCAGATCGTCAGCGGTTTCTCCTTCAGCGAAATCGGCACGCAAACGGCCCGTGTTCCTTTTGAAATCACAGTTCGAGCCCTCGATGCGATGGGAAATCCTGTAACCGATTTCACGGGCGTCGCCGAACTTGCCGCCACCGGTTCACTTCTTCAAGGAGCCGGAACAACCGCCGCTTTCGTTGATGGAGTTTTGCACGATCATCTCGTGGCAATCGATACGCCGGGAGAATATTCCCTGACGGTCGAACTTCCCGACGGCTCGGCGCAAACGACCAGTGATTCGTTCGTTGTCGCCGGTTCCTTTGATCAATGGCTCCTCTCGCAGTTTCCCGATCCGGACGATCAGCATAATCCCGATTTGATTGCGCCCGATGCCGATCCATGGGGAACCGGTATCTTCAATCTGCTGGCATACGGAACCGGCATCGATCCGCAAAATCCCGATCTGACCCGGCTTCCGAGTCCTCAAGTGCACGAAATCGACGATTCCGGCGAACGTTATCTCGCGATCACCTTTGCCCGCCAAAAAGGAACCAGCGATCTCGATTTTATTCCGGAAGTTTCAGATTCTCTCGGCTCGTGGAACTCCGGTTCCGAATTTACCGAACAAATTGCCGCTCTCGACCAGGGAAATTTCGAATGGATCACTGTCCGCGACCGCCAGCCGATCGACGACGGAAATCGCCGCTTCATGCGCCTGCGCGTTCGTTCGCAAGATAGCTTTGCAGCTTGGCAAGCCCGTTATTTTCACGGCAACGAGATCACGGATCCCGAATGGAGCGGCGCCGATGCCAGTCCATTAGGCGATGGAATTACGAATCTGATGAGATATGCGCTCGGCCTCGCGCCGCACGAAGGCAGTCCCGACGATCTTCCTCAAGAAACCTCCGTGGCCGTTGACGATGAAACGTATCTCACGCTCAGCTACGTCCGCCCGAAAGACCGCACAGATATCGAATACATTATAGAGGTTTCGGAAAATCAGATCGATTGGTATCCCGGCGGCTCTTTTATCGAGACACTTTTTGAAGTCGATCGGGGCATGAACGAGCTGATCATCGTCCGCGACATCCGTCCCCTCGGCGAAGAAGAGCAGCGCAGTCTGCGTCTCAACGTCCGGCGCCGATAGAAATGGTTAAGCGTAAAAATCGTCCCGCATCACCGGTCGGCTCCGAATCACGCCATGTTTCGATAATCGTTCCGTCATTTTGAAACTCGGAACGGACAAGCACACCAATATCTTCTCTCCAATCTTCGCCAAGATCGGCACTTGCATCGATCCGATAACGAAGATCGATCGGATCCGCCGGACGCCGGAAAGTCAGGCTGAGGTATTCGCGCTCGTCAACGATATCGATTCCCGGAACAGGTAGCATATCGCGGTTCGCAATCCGAGGATCGCCGCCCAGCCCGTATTCAAGCAAGTTCGGAATTCCGTCACCGTCCAGATCGCCTTCCGGCCCGCTGATCGCTGATTGCGCCAGCTCTTCCGCGGAGAAAAAATGCTCCTGCCATTTCGCAAATGTCGTCGGAACCGCATTGGAATTATTTTCGGCATACCAAGCTAGCGCGTGAAAAACCTCAAAATCGCCTCCGTCGACCCGCGATATTTTTAACAGATAATCGCCCGCCGAAAGATCCTGGAGGTAAAGATGTTGCCCGTTATTCACAGGATCACGGCTGACCTGGAGCTCCGACTTTCCGTTCTCGCTAACCGCAAAAAGACGCAGCTCAAATTCTCCGAACAGCACCGTCGCCCGACTAAAATCGGGTTGATCGAGAGCCAACTGCCGGTGCCAGGAAAGATGAGCGGTGAAATTCTCCCGATCCGTTTCAAAAGAAAAATGAAACTCTTTCGAGTCACCGCTCTCCAATTGGCCGACATGCCATCCGCGACCGGGCACAATTTGCCCCGGTTCATATTCGCCGGAAACCAAAATCTGGTGGCTCCTGGCAATATCGAGCTGTCCGGCTCCAAAAACCGGATCGAGTGGCTGGGTTTCCGTCCGTTCCCATTCCGAAAACCTTTCCTTTCCGGCGCCAGCGAGCAAAATCGCCTTGATCGCCTGCGGGAAATTGCAGGCATTCGCCCATTCAACTTTTCGCCCGGCTTCTTCCAATAACATGGCAACAGCAGCACTGACCACTGGAGCCGAATAACTTGTGAAAAAACCTCCGGGC
>DATGSL010000294.1:0-7104 GCA_035302665.1 Opitutales bacterium
ATCTTCAGAGAGACTCCCGGTCTCCCCACAGATCGGAGGAACATAAGGTGATGGCAATTCCTTTGATCGAGACTATAAACGCTTCCGGAAGGTGAGATTCAGTTTGTTCGTCCAGTTGTCTTTGTTGAGATTCTTCAACGGGGCAGAGTAGAAACCGAAGCGATCAGCGTTGGCCTGTATTTTTAAAGCTCCCTCTGTAAGATAAAGTTCGGTTTCAGTCGCCGCAGATTTGAAAAAACCGGCTCTTGTCATTTTGGGAGTTTTTATTAGGACTGAATGCCATGATGATCTCCCGTATCAACTTTTTCCGCGTGACCCGTTGGGTTTTCTCTCTCGGTCTTTGTTTGTTGCCGCTTTCCGCTCCGGCTCAAAAATCAATAACTGAGCAGGATGAGAGGGCCGTCAAAGGCGCACTCTCTGTTTCGCAGGAGGAGCTTGATGAAGCGATCGCAGCCAGCTTTTTCCCAGAGCCGTTGGTGGTTCCAGAGCCGGGATACGAGGTTGTCGAGATTTTCGAGGAGAAGGATCATCAGCGTTGGCGCGTCAATTTCACCGTTTCCGAAAATGAAACTGCACCCGGCTATTTGCTTCTTCCGAAACCACTTCCGCAGGATGGACAAAAACTTCCGCTTGTTCTTGTTCTCCACGGAACGACTGAACTCGGCAAGGAGATCACTCTTCAGACATACAATCCGGAAGAAAGCTTGCGCTGGGGAAGCCGATTCAATGCGCTCGCTTTGGTGCGCGAAGGTTTTGTGGTTTTCGCGCCTGATCGCGTCGCCTTTGGCGAACGGCGGCTATTGGAAACCGGCGGCACCCGAGCGCAAATGAATGCGTGGACCAAGCGAATCAAGGAAGGAAATTCCGATTGGAGCATGAACGGAAAAGTCGCATGGGATTTGAAACGGGCGCTCGATTTCTTGGTGACACTTGATTTTGTTGATGCCGAAAATATCGGAAGTCTCGGCCATTCGCTCGGGAGTTGGGATACGCTTTTTCTCGCTGCGACCGATAAGCGGATTAAAGCCGCGGTGATGAATCACGGAAATACGTTGCGATTCCGTCCTGAACTTTGGGCGGATGAAGAAAAATTGCGCGAACATCTCGAGAGGATGAAGAACCGTGGAATTCCTGCAATCAATGTCGATATGAACATCTATCTGATGGCGATCGCTCCTCGAGCCCAGCTCTTTTTCTGGTCGTTGAAAGAAGGCAAAGATAGCGTGCGCCCGAATATCCTCGATGCGGCACGTCCGATCAGCACCTATAATTTGGCTGTTGCTGAACGTGAAAATGCCAAGTTCGATTACTCCTTTTTCTTACATGGACAAGGACACGATTTCCGTCCGGAATCCCGTGCTTTGGCTTACCAATGGTTGAAAGATCGTTTGATGAAATAGAGATCTAACTTAGCCAGTCAACGTCCGGCCATTGTCGACGAGGAGAGCCTGACCGGTAATCGAGCGGGCGGCATCGGAAGCGAGGAAGAGAACGGAGTCGGCAATTTCTTCGGGGGATGAATATCTTTGGAGGAGCGACTTTTTTGCTTCTGCTTCGAGTCTTTCGCGGTTTCCGCGGTGCATATCGGTGTCGGTAAAACCGGGGGCGACGGTGTTGACGCGGATCTTCGGTGCGAGCGCTTTTGCTAGGGTGACGGTCAGGTTGTGCACAGCTGCTTTTGATGCCGAATAATCGACCGAAGTCGGCAGGAAAACCCGCATCGAACCGATGTTGACGATCGCGCCGGTTTGTTCGCCGAGACGTTGGGAAAACTCTCGGGCGACAAGATAGGGACCGACGGTATTGATTTTTAAAAGATTGAGAAAGGTCTCGGAATCGACTTCCGGAAATCCTTGGCGGTTTGTGATTCCCGCGTTGTTGATCAGGATGTTTGGCGGGCCAAACTTTTCGACAGCTTGATCGAAGACGTTGCGAATATCGTCTTCGATCGACATATCGCCTTTTGCGATGAGAATCTGATCGGGAAATTCCTTGGCTGTATCAGCCGCTTCCTTTTCCGAAGTGCGGTAATTGAGCACAACCTTTGCGCCTGCTTGAGCAAAAGCGCGAACGCATGCTTGACCGATGCCGCGGCCGCCTCCGGTTACCAGAACAATCGATTTTTTAAAACTCATAGGCTTGAATATATTGAACTGTGAAGATTTCGTCCAAGATAGAAAAAGAAGAGAAGTCCTTGAAGCCGATTCTTTCCGGAAAAGAAGACTCGCAAGATTTCGCGAAACTTGTTGATTTAGAGAGTTTCCATGAAGAAGTTTTACATCACCACCGCGATCGACTACGCAAACGGAACGCCACATATCGGGCACGCTTACGAGAAAGTGCTTACCGATGTGGTCGCTCGGTTCCGTCGCTTGCAGGGCGATGAAGTTCATTTCCTGACTGGACTCGACGAACATGGGCAAAAGGTTCAACAGGCGGCACAGGCGCGGAAAATCGAACCGATCGAGCTTTGTGATGAGGCGGCCGTCGCCTTTAAGGGTCTTTGCGAAAAGCTGAATATCTCGAACGACGATTTTATTCGCACGACGGAGGCGCGGCACAAAAAGGTTGTGCAGTCGTTGCTCCAGAAACTTTTTGATGAAGGTTTGATTTATAAGGCCGAATACAGCGGTTATTACAGCACGAGAGCGGAGCAGTTTCTTCAGGAAAAAGATAAGGTCGATGGCGAGTGGCCGGAAATTTTCGGGGAAGTTACGGAGATCGTCGAATCGAATTACTTCTTCAAATTGAGCCAATATCAGGATTGGTTGATCGATTTTCTGAAGGAGAGCGAATCGTTCATTTTTCCAAAATTCCGGTTGCGCGATGTTCAGGAATTTCTGAAGGAACCGCTCAACGATCTCTGTATTTCCCGTCCGCGAAAACGCCTGGAGTGGGGGATTCCGTTACCCTTTGATGAAGAATATGTGACCTATGTCTGGTTCGATGCGCTGATCAATTACATCTCCGCGGTCGGTTACGGGACGGACGAATTCTCAAAATATTGGCCGGTCGATTTTCATGTGATTGGGAAAGATATTTTGGTTCCACCGCACGCGGTTTACTGGCCGATCATGCTTAAAGCGTGTGGAATCGAGGTTCCGAAAAGCCTGCTTGTTCACGGTTGGTGGATGGTTTCCGGAGCGAAAATGGCAAAAAGTACCGGAAATGTTGTCGATCCGCTGAAGTTGATCGATCAATTTGGGCCGGATCCGTTCCGTTATTTCGTGATTCGGGAGATGAATGTCGGCCAGGATAGCGAGTTCACGCTCGAACTCTTTATGAGCCGCTACAACAGCGATCTCGCAAATGATTTGGGCAATCTCGTGAGCCGGACGCTCAACATGATCGGCCGCTATCGCGACGGAGTGATTCCTGAAATGACGGTCGAGGAGGAGCCGGAAAAGGAGTTGCGCGAACTTTGGGAGAAAACGGCGAGGGAAGCGGTCGAGCTCTACGAAGGATTTCAATATCACTCGGCCCTCGATCGGACGTTTACGTTCATTCGTGCGATCAATCGCTATGCGGAGAAACGGACACCTTGGAAACTTTCGAAATCGGAAACAGCGGAAGATCAAGCGGCGCTTTCGACTACTTTGGGCGTAATGGCGGAATCGCTCCGACTTGCGGCCACTCTTCTTTCGCCGGTGATGCCTTCTATTTCACCGCGAATTTTGGAATTGGTTGGAGCGTCGGAAGCGGTCGATTTTGCCGACGAATTGCTCTGGTCGAAGCGTCTCGAAGGAAAAAAAGCGTCGAAACCGGTGATTCTCTTCCCGCGTTTGCAAGAGGAAGAGAAATGATCGATCGGGCTTGGTCAGATTTTTCTGAGGAAGAATGAAGACGATCCATTCGCCTCCGGAAGAGGAGCGAGGCTATCCGGAGCTGCTTGCATTTTTGCATGGTTGCCGGGAGGAGGCTCGGAAAAGCGGCAGTTTTCGGATTGCGACGATTTCGCTGCGGGTCGGGCGAATCGATCCATTGGCGGTTCTCGAATCGATTTTCGAACCTTCGGAGCATCATTTTTATCTCGAAAAAAAGGATCGCGAAGAGGCGATTGCCGGCGCGGATGCAGTTGTGATTCATCTGGCGGATGGACCCGACCGTTTTAAAAAAGCCCGCGCATTTATCGATGATGTTCTTGAACGGACGATCTGTATCGGCGATCTCGACGCACCGCGGACCGGACCACATTTTTTCTGTTCGTTCAGCTTTTTCGACGATCCGGGAGCCGATTCGCCTTTTCCTGGCGTTACGGTTTTTCTTCCGCGCTGGCAGGTCTCCCGTGTGGGAAGTGATTATTCGGCGACGGCAAATTTGCGGATCGATGTCGATTCCGAGCTGGAGCCGATGGCGGAAAAAGTTTGGCGGGCGCATCAGCGGTTTTCCGCTTTTAAATTTCGAAAAAATAATCCTTCTATCGATGCGGCGCAGCCGTGCACAGCTTCCGTGATTCCGGCTGGGGAGGAGGTCCGTCGGGATTTTGAAAAATCGGTCGAAAATGCCCTCGACCTGATTCGAAAAAAGCGTTTTCAGAAGGTCGTCCTTGCGCGGTATCTCGATGTGGAGATGCCGATGGAACTCAATCCGCTCCATGCGCTCAATCGCCTGCGGATGGCTTATCCGAATTGCTTCACCTATTCGGTCGCAAATGGCCGCGGGCAAAGCATGATCGGAGCGAGTCCGGAACGTTTAGCGCGCCGTCAGGGCGACATTTTGGAAACAGAGGCATTGGCTGGATCGGCTCCGCGTGGCGCGACGGCAGTCGAGGATGCGGCTTTTGCGGAGGAGCTTCTCGATAGTGCGAAAGATGTTTGGGAGCATCAATTGGTGATCGATGCGATTTCGCGGAGGCTACGGAATCTTTCGGTCGAATGCGAACCGGCGGCTCATCCGGATCTGCTTCAACTGGCCAATGTGCAACATTTGCGAACGGCATTTACGGGAAAGTTTCTGGGTGATTCGCATTTGCTCGATGTGATCGCTGCTCTTCATCCGACGCCGGCTGTCGGAGGCACTCCGCGAGAGGCGGCCTACGATGCGATTGCTGAATTGGAAACATTTCCACGCGGTCTTTATACCGGTGCGATCGGCTGGATCGACAGTTGCGGAAACGGCGATTTTGCGGTGGCAATCCGTTCGACACTCGTCGATGGAGCGCGGGCGAGAGCTTATGCAGGTGCCGGAATTGTTGAAGGGTCGATTCCGGCGCGCGAATGGAACGAAACGGAGGTTAAGCTTCGCGCGGTTCTCGAGGTTTTGACGTAACCGGTTTCAGGAATCGGTTGCTAAATCGGGTTTGGGAAAAGCGTACAAAAATAACGGACACCGCTGATTGGGCGGTGTCCGTTATTGGTATTTGTTTTAAGAAAAGTTTCTTAAAGTTTTGCTTCGATGCGGTTTACCAGATCGTTCTTGTTGGTCATGCCGACGAACTGATCGATACTCTCGCCGTTCTTAAAGAGGATGAGAGTGGGAATTGCGCGAACATTATGTTGGGACGCGAGTTCCGTTTCGTTATCGACGTTGACTTTTGCGATCTGGACCTTGCCTTGCATTTCTTGAGCAATCTCTTCAAGGATCGGTGCGATCGCCTTGCATGGTCCGCACCAAGGAGCCCAAAAATCGACCAACGTCAATGTATCGGACTCGATCGCGGCGTTAAAGTTCGTCGAATCTAGATCTTTGATATTTTCTGCCATAGAAGTTTAAAGCTTTAAATAGAGAAGAACCGCAAAGGCAATGGAGGCTGCGGCTGCGAGTAAATCGATGATAAGCGCTCCAGCTGAAACTGTCGATTCTTCTTCTGTAGCCTGAACCGGCGGCGTGCCGGCTGCTTCAGGTTTGGGTGCTGCACCGGCGCCGGGACCTGCGGGCCGTCCGGCTGCAGGGCGAGCTGCACCTGCGGGTGGCGGACCTGCCGGAGGGCGGGAAGCCGGTGGTGGACCTGCTGGGCGTGGAGAAGGTGGTTTGGCGCCTCCTGGAGCGGGAGGGCGGGCCGCCGCTGGAGGAGGAGTTGGTTTTGGTGCCGCCGGAGGTTTCGGTGCGGCGCTTGCTGGTTTCGGTGCGCCTGGAGGCGGAGTGGCCGGTTTTGGAGCTGCCGCTGGAGGCTTTTGCGCTCCCGGAGCCAGATTTCCTGCTGGAGGTGGAGGGGGCGGCGGAGGTGCTTCCTCTTCTTCTTCGGTTTCGTCTTCAACCGGAGGTCTTTGAGCTGAAGGCTCCTGTTTGCTCAGGCTGAGCCGCAGTCCGCCCGATCCGCCCGATGCAGGTTTGTCGCCAGAAGACGCTGGTTTTTTGTCCTCCTCCGGTTTGGAGGGAGTGGATTCGGGATCTTGTGGGAGTTTCTTTTCCTGATCGTCTTCTTTATCCATGGCAATGATTGAGAATTTATGGGTTATCGCTGTTAAGAAATCGTCTTAACAAGTGAACATTGGTTTTCCGGATCGAATCCGGCTTGCTTCAAAATAGGTCAGTCCTGCGGACTATTTTTGAAAATAATTTCAGCTAGTTCTTCGCGTTCAACCGTAGAGATCGATTTTCCACGTTTCCGAAGATCTTCAAAGGTTTTGATCGCTGTCTCGGTCATCTTTTCGTGCGTTTCCTGCGAGCCTCCGGCGATATAGAATTCCTCGGCTTGCGTAATCCGCTTATGACCGTCGGTGTTGTCGAGACCGACCCCAAGTAGGAAACCTCTTTTTTCGATGTTTGTGCTCACTCTCTACAACTGTCGCTTATTCGGCATCCATTTCAAGCTCCTTTTCTTTTGAGCCAGTGAAGTAGATTTCAGAGAAAGATTCATTTTGCCATACTTTTATTTGATCGAGGCGAACGAGTTCAAGGATTCCGAGAAAGGTTGCGACGAGCATTTGTACGCTCGTTGTTTCCCGATCTTCGAATAATTCGGAAAAGCTGAACGTTTTTTCTTCCTCGAGGATTTCGAGAATGAACTCCATCTGGTCGGAAACGGTCACCGATTCGTCCCGGATCTCTCCGATGATTAATTTCTCAGATAGGCGGCGGAGGACGTTGTTAAAGGCCTGCCAGAGATCGAGTTTGTCGGTTTTTTTGAGCGGCCTTTCGGCGGCTGTGAGCGGTTCTTCTCCT
>DATGSL010000295.1:0-4838 GCA_035302665.1 Opitutales bacterium
TCACGCCGAAGGTTTTAATTCCCGAATTCAGGCGATTAAAAGCCAAGCACGGGGTTTTAGAAACTTCGCAAATTATCGATCCTCGATTCTCTTTTACTGCGGCAAGCTCAGCCTTTACCCACAATAAAGTCGGAAGAGCCGGCGAAAGTTAACTTCTTCTTTTTCCCTTTTAACTTCTACCTTCCGTTACCTTTTCTCGACGGGAACGTAGGCCCGTTCGGTCGGTCCTTGATAAATTTGTCTCGGACGGCTGATCCGGCTTTTTGGATTTTCGGCATTTTCCTTCCAATTTGCCATCCAGCCCGGAATCCGGCCAATGGCGAACATCACGGTGAACATTTCCACCGGAATTCCGATCGCGCGCATGATGATTCCGCTATAGAAATCGACATTCGGATAAAGTTTGCGCTCAAGGAAGTATTCGTCGTTGAGAGCGGCCTGTTCCAAGCGTTTTGCGATATTGAGAAGGGGGTCTGTCAGGCCGAGTTTCTTCAGGACCGCATCCGATGCCTCGCCGATGATCTTTGCACGCGGATCGTAGTTTTTGTAAACCCGGTGTCCAAAGCCCATCAGGCGTTTGTCACTTTGTCCCGATTTGGCTTCTTCGATAAAGCGCGATCCGTCGTCGCCGGAATCGTGAATTTCTTGAAGCATTTTAAGGACGGCCATATTGGCGCCTCCGTGGAGCGGCCCCCACAGCGCCGATACTCCTGCGCTAAGGGAAGCGAAGAGATTTGCCTCGCTTGAGCCGACCATGCGCACGGTCGAGGTGCTGCAATTTTGCTCGTGATCGGCGTGCAGTAGCAAAATCAGGTTGAGCGCATCGACCACCTCTGGCTCCGGTTCGTAGTTGGAGCCCGGTTCTGAGAACATCATGTGCAGGAAGTTCTGCGCATAGTTCAGGTCAGCACGCGGCTCGACAAACGGAAGACCTTTGATCAGGCGGTAAATCATCGCTCCGATCGTGCGGGCTTTGGAAAGAGCAACAGCAGCGGCTATGTCGAAATTCTCCCGGTCGCGGACGCGATCGTTCGTTGCGAGATCGGGGTAGTAGCAGGCGAGTGAGCTGATCATCGAGCTGAGAATCGCCATCGGATATCCATTTTTCGGATAGGTTTGGATGTGCTGAGCGATTTCGGGCGCGACGGCCGAATGATCGGTCAAAAGCTTGGAAAATTGCGCTCTTTCTTCGGCTGTTGGCAATTCGCCGTAGAGAATCAAGTAAGCGGTTTCGATAAAGTTCGATTGCCTGGCCAGATCTTCAATCGAGTAGCCGCGGTACCGAAGAATCCCTTTTTCTCCATCGATAAAGGTGATCTCACTTTGGCAAGATCCCGTATTTCCGTAACCATCGTCGAAGGTAATGTAGCCCGTATCGCTGCGCAACGATGTGCAATCGATGGCTTTCTCACCTTCGGTTCCAATGATAATTGGATATTCAACCTCACGCTCTTCGATAATAATTCGGGCTTTTTTGGACATGTTCTTTATTAGCAATGAAAAAACTCAGTTTGGCGATTGGAGAAAAAAACCCATTAAAACGGGTGCCGGGCAAGACGTTCAACTAAAATCCGGTTCCACTCAAGGGTGTTCCTCCAAAAAATTATCTGCAAGGAATACCTTCTCTCCAAAACTCGAAAAAGTGAAGATCACAAAAGCGTTTTCTCCAAACCTTTTAAATCGGGGAAACAGGAAAGGCTCCGATTTAGGTTGCACATCAGCTCTTTCCTGCAATATTACTGACCTCTTATTCTTGAGGATCGGCCGAGGTGGCGGAATTGGCAGACGCGCTAGATTCAGGTTCTAGTGCCTTCACGGGCGTAGGGGTTCAAGTCCCCTCCTCGGCACCATCCTTTTTTAAAAGATCGCACGTGCATTTTTCTGCATTTCAACCAGCGCGACTTCTTTTCCCTTCTGTTCTCTTTTCGAACAATGGCTGATCGTAACGAACGACCTCTGATTTTAACGGGTGCGAAACCGTCCGGGGAAATGACCCTTGGCAATTACCTTGGAGCCATCAAAAACTGGGCTGCCATGCAGGAGAGCGCCGATTGTCTTTTCCCGATCATGGATCTCCACGCCATCACCGAGCGGTATGTGCCTGCGGAATTGCGGAAACAGACGCTCTCGTTCGTTGCCCAATATATCGCGTGCGGCCTCGATCCTGAGCGATCGAAGATTTTCATTCAGTCGCAAGTCAGCGGACATACGGAACTCAGCTGGATTCTTGCAACTCTCTGTCCGGTCGGCGAATTGCAGCGGATGACGCAGTTCAAGGAGAAATCGTCCAAACCGGGTGCCAGCGTGAACGCGGGTCTCCTTTTTTATCCGATTTTAATGGCGGCCGATATTCTTCTCTACAATGCGGATCTCGTGCCGGTTGGAGATGACCAAAAACAGCATCTCGAAATGGCCCGGAATCTTGCGCAACGGTTCAATTCAACTTATTCCGAAACCTTTACCGTCCCCAAACCGTATATTGCGGAAACCGGAGCGCGAATCATGTCGTTGCAGGATCCGGCTAGTAAAATGTCAAAATCGGACAAGAATCCGAGCGGCTGTATCTTGTTGCTCGATCCGCCGAATGTCATGCGGAAGAAAATTCTTTCGGCGGTCACCGATTCCGGAAGCGAAGTGCGCGCATCGGACGAAAAACCGGGAATTACCAATCTGCTCAATATCCTCAGCTCGGTTACCGATCGCCCGATCAGCGAGCTTGAAGACGAATTTTCTTCATCCGGGTATGGCGATTTCAAAAAAGCGGTTGCTGAAGCTGTCGTTGAAAAGCTCGAACCGGTTCAAAATCGTTATCAAGAGCTCATGAAAAATCGGGATTATCTGGTCGAAATTCTGAAAACCGGTTCTGAGGATGCTCAATATCGAGCCGACCGGATGATGCGGAAAGTGAACCGCAAGGCTGGTTTTCTTCAAAAAAATTAAACGAAAGATTCAGTGTGGCCCCGAAAAAGAAGTCCTGTTGCTCTGCCCGGATAGAGATGGAAGAAAAACTCGAAAAGGTTTTGATTACGGAGGAGGAACTGGGCGAGCGGGTTAAGGAACTCGGCCGGGAAATCACAGATTTTTATCAGGGCAACGAGCTTACGATCGTTTCGATCATCAACGGAGCCATCTTTTTTACCGCCGATCTTCTGAGGGAGATCGTGCTGCCGGTTCGGCTCGATTGCGCGCGGATTTCGAGTTATCAGAATGAGACGGTTTCGGAGGGTGAGCCGGAAATCCTCTTCAATATTGAAATCGAAATCGAAGGACGGCATGTCCTCGTGATCGACGATATCCTCGATTCGGGAAAAACTCTTTTGAAGATCACGAGCCTTCTGAAGAAGCTGGATGTAAAATCGCTTCGGACCTGTGTTTTGCTCGATAAAAAGGAGAGGCGCGAAGTGTCTTTTGAGGCGGACTTTGTCGGATTTTCGATTCCCGATGAGTTTGTTGTCGGTTATGGGCTCGATTTTGCCGAGCTCTACCGAAATCTTCGCTGCATCGGCGTTCTGAAACCGGAGTTTCAGAATCCGCCCGAATGGTCCTGAGGAGGTGGAAGAATTTTAGATTTTAAATTTTAGATTTTAGATTGTTTTTCCTGATTCCGATTTCTGGTTGAAAAGGTAGGAGTTCGGACCTCCGGGCTGACCGTTGCAGTGGTGTTGGGTTTTGGGGCACAGATTGGCGTTCGGGCGGACGAGAGGGACGTGGAGGAATTTTAGATTTTAGATTGTTTTCCTGATTTCGACCTCTGGGTGAAAGGTAGGGTATGGGACCTCCGGGCTGACCGGTTTTACTTTTCCTCAAACAAGTTTTCTGCTGACCGGAGGATTCGTTTTAGCCGAGCCCGTTCAAGTCCTTCTTCCGGATCCAATTCTGCAGCTAGCCGCAGGAGGGTCAGTGCGCGCGGATCCCGATCCCGTAGGGCAAACGCTCCGGCATGATAGAAAATCTTTTGCCGACAATTTTCTGCAAGATCGTTTCTTTCCGCGGCTTTTACAAGGAGGTTAAAATCAGCTCGCACCGTTTCGATCTCTCCGGCCCTACGGGGCAAAACGGCAAATGAAACTGCTCGTAAGAGCCGGGGAGCGACCGCTTCCGGAGCCGCTTTTACGGCTGCATTCAGATGTTCAGCTCCCGATCGCAACCACCGCGGTTTTTGAAGATTGGGAACAAGGCGCGCCCGAGCGATACAGGCGCTGCCATAGATCGCGCGAAGGAGCGGGCTATGTCGCCATTCCTGTTCATGTAACGCAGCCGTTTCAAAAAAAGCTTGGAGAGCCTGATCGTCGCCTTTCCAGCCGGAATCATAGAGTTGTACCCACGATTGAAGTTCCGGAGAGAGCGTGTCGGTAGGAGAGCATTTGATGAGGCCGAAAAGCGGCTGCTGAAATCCGGCGAAAATCGCAAAAAGCAGGAGCCAGCGGAAGAAAGAATGATCATTCACGGCTGGTTTTTTGATAAGAATCGATCAGCTTTTCAAGCGTCTGCGAAGGGCGAAGGCGATGGCACCGATTCCGATCAAAAGCGCATAAGTCGTCGGCTCAGGAACTGCCTGCGTCTGCCAGGCACGGTCGAAAAGGTCGGGGTTTTCGGCGAGGTTGAAGCTGTTGCCGAAAATCATTTCGGTTCCCGGATCGATTCCATTGAAGGCGATTGAAAGACCGGGTTCCGAGCCTGCCGGGGTTGGGGCAGGGAAGTTCCAACCGGCATTGGTTAAAAGGAGCCATTCCGAGCTTCCGGTAAGGTTTAGGGAATTATAACCCCAAATGTAAACAGGATCTCCTTCCTGGACATCTCCGCCGGTTCGGAAGATCGAATCGTGGAGGCGTTCGCCG
>DATGSL010000296.1:0-2657 GCA_035302665.1 Opitutales bacterium
CGATGCGCCTAATCGGTTTTAAACAAAAATCAACAGATAAAGGAGAAGATAATGATAACAAAGAGATTCGAACTACAGACATTGACCTGTCCGTCGTGCATCAAAGCAATTGAAAGCAAACTCAGCTCCATGAACGGCGTCGAGGAAGTGAAGGTCATGTTCAATTCGAGCAAAGTGAAGACGACCTTCGATGAAAATCAGGTGACCGCCGATGAACTGAAGCAAACCATCGAGAAGCTCGGTTACCCGGTTCTCAATTAGGAAATTCCGAAGAAAAAATCGGACGCCGGGAGAATTCATGGCGCACAAAAGCGCCGGACCGATCCCGGCGACCCAAGAAGAGGGCTCCGTTGCGGAGCCTTCTTAGCTTTCGCCGCGCTCGTAGGTTGCCGTAACAACCGATGAGAGTCCACCGCGAGGCGTCCAACGAGTCACGACACTCATCCGGCGCGGTTCGCAAGCCTCCACCAAATCGTCGAGAAGCTTGTTGGTGATCGCTTCATAAAAGATCCCTTCGTTGCGATAGCCGTTGAGATAAAATTTCAACGATTTCAACTCGACACATTTCTGGTCGGGAACGTACGTGATGACGACCGTGCCAAAATCAGGTTGCCCTGTCTTTGGACAGACGGAAGTGAATTCCGGAAAAGTATGTTCGATTTGATAATCGCGTTCCGGATTCGCATTGGGAAATGTTTCGAGAATGCTCTTGTCGCTCATTTTGTAGAATAAACCTGACGCGATCGCTCCCGATAATCAAGAACGACCATTCTTTCAGAGTTCTCTAATCCCGGATTGCCTCATGGCAAGATCAGCGACAAACTACACACTTTCTCTAACTGCGAGGAAAAGGAATTGGGGTCTCTCGCTCGTTGCCCTGGTATACAGCGGAGGTTTGCGGACCGGAAACTGGCGGCCCGGGCGGCAACGGTTAACTGCGGTAACGCTATATGCCGATCGGGAGATCGGCGCCGCCCGGGAACGCCAAACTCCTGATTGGCAGAAGCCACACTAGCCAATCCGCGGAATCGAAACCGTCGACGTGCGCGTCCGTGCGATCCGCCCAGCTTCCAACGTTCCTCCAAAGGCAATCGCCGGCACAACTGCAGAGTTTTTCCCCAAAATCGTTCCCGGCTGCAGAACCGAGTTGCAACCGACTTCCGCCCCATCGCCGAGCATCGCACCGAGCTTCATCCGTCCAGTCGAAACTTTTCCCGATTTCAAAACCACCGAAACATCTGCCTGATCAAATCTCAGATTCGACAAAACCACTCCGGCTCCGAGATGACTCCTATTTCCGAGGATCGAATCGCCGGCATAACTGAAATGCGGCACATGAACGTCATCCATCAAAAGGACATTCTTGAATTCGCATGCGTTGCCGAGAATGCAATTCTCCCCGACAATGACATTTCCTCGAATATATGCACCCGGACGGATTTCAGTCCCCGCACCGATGTAGGCCGGTCCGATGATCGTCGCAAATGGAGGCAAGTGAACCGATGGATGAATAAAAACGGGACCTTCGACAAAAAGCGATCCCCGGCTCTTCGAAATCGCTTCGGGCCATTCAAATCGATCGAGTGCTTTTTCGATCAGGGAAACCCACTCCCACGGCGGAAGATCGGGGTCAAAGGTCTCAGAAAACGGCAGGGATGCAGGTAAGTTGAAGAGTTCGGATGCCTTCATTTAAAGCAAAAAAATCCCGCATGTTACCGGGCGGGATCCTCTATGGCACAAGCGGCCAAAAATGGAGCGGGCGAACAGATTCGAACTGTCGACGTCCACCTTGGCAAGGTGGTGCTCTACCAACTGAGCTACGCCCGCGTTATCGAAGTCTTCAATCTTGAGTTTTTTTACAAACTGTCAACTGAGAAATTTCAAAATCTGCAAATTTTGGCGATTTCATCCAAGCCGGAGACGGAATCGGGGTCTTCAGCCCTCAAGATGATATGAACCTTCAGCGCGTGAAATAAGCGCGTCCGAATTAAAGGCTTAGAACCGATTTCAATTGCCAGAGATCGAGGAACTTGTATCTCAGGAGGAATGGTATTCCCTTCCCCCTTCTTTCGTTCTTTACGATCTTTCTGCATTCTTTTTGCAGCAACCCTAATTCTCTTCCCGGAAATCCGCCTCGACGCAAAGGGTCCGGCTCCATTGGAAGAGGCTCTCGATCGACTCGATCATCGCGACGATTGGAAAGAATGGCGGGAGAGTGGATTCCCGCGGCATCCGGCCGAAAAATTGCTCGCAGGTTGGGTCATCGTTCTCGATCCTGGGCACGGAGGCGATGCCCATCGTCCCGGTTACAAACGGGGACGGCGCGGCGCACGTGAAGCCGATATGAATTGGCGGGTTGGGGTTTTACTCGAACGACTCCTTTCGGAAGCCGGGGCACATGTCACGATGACGCGTATCGGCGATCACGATATCAGTCTCGCTGAAAGAGCAAACATCGCCAACACAGTCGAGCGTCCCGATGGCGGGATCGGCGCCGATCTTTTCATCAGCCTGCACCACAACGCGACAAGTAACGAAAAAACCAATTACGCGAGCGTCTGGCATCATGGCGAAATCGATTGGTCCGAACCCGATATCGATGTCGCTCGCTACGTCGCCCATTCTCTTTTCAGACACATGCGGACCGATGCGGCTCT
>DATGSL010000297.1:0-3625 GCA_035302665.1 Opitutales bacterium
GGAGGTGAAAAAGAAATTGCCGCCGAATACACTGCTGCTCTTTCGCCTCGGCGACTTCTACGAACTTTTTTATGAAGATGCGGAGCTCGGTGCAGAGATCCTCGGAATCACTCTGACCAAGCGACATCTGACGCCGATGGCCGGAATCCCCCACCACGCCGCCGAAAATTACATTTCAAAACTCCTCGAAGCCGGAAAAAAAATCGCCATCTGCGAACAAACCGAACCGGCACGACCGGGAAGACTCGTCAAGCGTTCGCTTGCCCGCATCATCACCCCCGGAACCGCCATCGACCCTAACCAAATCGAGCAACGGAGAAATTGCTACATCGTCACACTCGATCTCGATGGCGAAAAGATCCGCGCCGCATGGATGGACCTCTCCACTGCCGAATTCACCATCGCAGCCGAGTCAGCCATTGAAAACCTCCTCCCGGTTCTCGCTGCAATCGATCCGCGCGAAATCGTTGTTCCCACCGGAAGTCTTGATAAATGGCGCTCCCTTCAAAATCAGATTCCGGCCCTCGAAGAACTCCTCGCATTCGGCGAAAACCGACTCCTCTCCGAACTCGACCCTTTCCACTTTGAGCAACGGGCCGGCGCCAAAAATGTTATCGATTCGCTCGGCGTCCTCAATCTCGACGGCTTCGGCATCGACCTTATCCACCCCGCCCTCGGACCAGCCGGCGCTCTCATCGCATACGTTACGGAAAACCTCTGCGCCCGTCCGGAAAATCTGCGAAACATCCGCGAATACCGGAGCGACAACAGCCTTCTTCTCGATCCGGCCACGCTGCGGAATCTCGAAATCCTCGAATCATCCAATCGCGTGCGCGAAGGCTCCCTTCTCGACGTGATCGATGGCACCACAACCGCCGCCGGCGCCCGCCTACTTGAAAACTTTCTCGCCGCCCCGATCCTCGATCTCGCCGAAATAACCCGACGCCGCAACTGCGTCAGCGCATTTACAAAATCACCGGCCTCCATCTCCCTCCTTCAGGAAAAACTCAAAAGCGTTCGCGATCTCTCCAGGATCGTCGGACGGCTCCAAAACCGGCTCCGCAATCCGCGCGAACTCGGCGCGATCCGCGAAACGTTGATCCAACTCCCGGATCTCCGCTCGTGCATCTATTCAATCGGAGCACCGGAACTCGACGCGATCGCCGACCGCATCGACGAATCACCGCAACTGCTCGAGCTTTTGCAAAAAGCTTTGCTCGACGATCTCCCGGCACAGCTCCTCGACGGCGGCTACATCCGCCCCGATTACGATTCCGAGCTCAACCGGATGCTCTCCCTTACCTCCGGAAATAAAAAATGGCTTTCCGACCTCGAACAAGCAGAACAAAAGCGCACCGGCATCCGAAACCTGAAGGTTAAATTCAACAACGCCTTCGGCTACTTCATCGAAGTGACAAAAGCCAACCTCCACCTGGTTCCCGACGATTACATCCGCCGCCAAACAACCGTCAACGCCGAGCGCTACTACACCGACGAACTAAAAGAAAAGGAAAAGGAGATTTTCCACGCAGAGGAAAATGCAAGGGCCCGCGAATTGGAGCTTTTCTCCGACCTCGTCGGACTCGTTTTAAAAGAAAGCGATGCGCTGACACAAACCGCCGACGCGCTCGCCGAACTCGATGTCTTCCTCGGTTGGGCAGCCATCGCCCGCGAATGGAATTACTGCTGCCCGGAAATCGACAACAGCAATAAGCTCGAAATCGTCGACGGACGCCATCCGGTCGTCGAACAAACGATCCGCCGCGAACATCTGGGAGTCGCAGGCAACTTTTCCTTCGTCCCCAACGACACGAAACTCGATTCATCCGGCACGCAGATCATGCTGATCACCGGACCGAACATGGCCGGAAAATCGACCTACATTCGCCAGGTGGCACTGATTACACTCATGGCGCAGATCGGCTGTTGGGTTCCCGCAAAATCTTGCCGGATCGGACTCGTCGATCGGATTTTCTCCCGCGTCGGCGCCAGCGACGAACTCGCCCGCGGCAATTCGACTTTCATGGTCGAAATGAACGAAACCGCAAATATTCTCAACAACGCCACCGACCGCAGCCTGATTATTCTCGACGAAATCGGACGCGGCACGAGCACCTACGACGGCCTCAGCATCGCATGGGCCGTTGTCGAACATCTTCACCATGACGCAAAAAGCGGCCCCCGCACCCTTTTTGCCACCCATTATCACGAGTTAACCCAACTCGAAAAATCTCTACCGCGGCTCCGAAACTTTTCCGTCGCAGTCAAAGAACACAACGAGGAAATCATCTTCGTTCGCCAGGTAATCGCCGGAGCCGCCGACCGCAGTTACGGAATCCAGGTCGCCCGGCTCGCAGGACTTCCATCACCGGTGATCGCGCGCGCGCAGGAAATCCTGCAGAAACTCGAATCGGACGATACCGATGTCACTCTCACCGCTCCGGCGCCGCGCGCCCGTCTGCGAAAAAAGATCCGCATCGATTCGACCTCCGCACAACTCGATCTCTTCTCCGAAAAAGAGGAATCTCTCCACTCGTGATGTCCGTTTCGCAGCCGTTTCAGAAAAACGTGAGCTGTTCGCTACCGCCTTCCGAGGGCGCTGCGATGCAATCGGGACCTTCATTCCCGATCTTGTTCACAAACGAACTCACCGCCCGCACCTCCATTGCCGAAGCTGGAAAGGGTCGCAACAGTTGAGTGAGATTTTCCCTCGCTCCTTCGGCAAGCCAGCGCGCAGCATCCTTCCTGGTAAAAAGTACCGGCATTCGATGATGCACCGGCTCCATCAGAGCATTTGCTTCCGTCGTCAAAAGACAAAATCCCCTCTTCGCCGATCCGCCCTCTTGCCATTCCTCCCAGATCGCCGCAATTGCGAAGGGCTGATCCCCGACCAATGTGCAGAAAAAAGGTTGCCGCTCGCCGCCCTGTTTTTTCCATTCATAAAAACCATCGGCCAAAAGAAGACATCGGCGGTGACGGAAGGCCTCCCGAAAAATCGGCTTCACCGCAACGGTTTCCGAACGGGCATTGATGATCGGAGTCGTTTTCCCATCCCGTTTCCACGCGGGCACCAATCCCCAATGGAGCATCGATAATTCTCTCCGATCCGACCCAGCCTCTCCCGCACGAACGATCAAGGTCTCCTGCCCGGGACCGATATTATAACGCGGAGGCGGCAATTCGGTTCCCAAAGTCTCCAAAAATTCCGAAACTGCCCGCCGCGGCTCACGAAGTGTAATCCGTCCACACATCAAAACCAACCGTAACCATCGAACCCCAAAAGTCGATCCACCGAAAAATGCACCTTCCCACCCTTTACCTTCTTACTTCCGCCTTTTACCTTCTTACTTCTTCCTTTTACCTTCTTATGACCGCACCACTTTCAATCGTCCGCACACATTTGAAACCCCAAAACGAAACGATCGATTTCGCAATTGGAAGCTGCTCGCTCGGATCGATCCTCGTCGCAGCCTCGCCAAAAGGCATTTGCGCCCTGACTCTTGGCGACGATCCCGCCGTGCTGAAAGCCGATCTCCGCAAACGATTCCCGAAAAGTGAGCTTTCAGAAATCAATCTGTCCAAGGATCCGCGCTTGCAGAATGCCATCGATTTCGTCGAAAGCCCG
>DATGSL010000298.1:0-9272 GCA_035302665.1 Opitutales bacterium
GATTTCGGAAAAAGGCGGGATGTCGCCGCTGCCTTCCAGTAGCTGGGCAGATGGAGAAATGAAAGTGAAATGACTCCTGCATTCGAAAGACTTCAGAAGCTGCTGAAACAACTTCCCGGACTCGGCTACCGATCGTCGGAACGAATCGCCCTTCATTTACTCGTCGGGAAACCGGAGTTAGCCCGGGAACTTGTTGCCGTTTTGCAGGAAGCCTCGGAGACGATTTCGCGCTGCACGAGATGTGGAAACCTTGCCGAAGGGGAGCTTTGCGGAATTTGCACCGATCCGGAAAGAAATTCGGCGGTTATTTGTGTGGTTGAACACGTTCCCGATTTGATTGCCTTTGAGCGATCGGGAGCTTTTCGCGGAGTTTATCATGTCTTGCACGGAAAACTTTCGCCGATCAACAGTATCGGCCCGGAGCAACTGAATCTAAAAACACTTGAAGAACGGCTCAGGGCGCCTGAATTGGAAGAGATGATTTTGGCGCTTTCGAACGATGTTGAAGGTGAAGCGACCTGTCATTATATCACGGAAACGTTGTTGAACCGGTCGCTGAAAGTTTCGCGGATCGGCTTCGGGTTGCCGAGCGGCAGCGGAGTTCTTTACGCCGATGCGGTTACATTAAAAAGTGCGCTTGAAGGACGGCGCACGTTTGAGGAAACTGGATGATCGGTATTTTTTGCTCATCGATTGTTGGAGATTCCTCTACTTTTGCGGGCTTCTGTCTTGCCCTGGAGGCCGAAGTTTGGAGAATCCCAAAGCCGCTGCCGCAGAAAGAGCGAATTTTCGTAAATTAGAAGGCAGCCTTTGTTCCGTGGTCCGGCGGGACCTGCTAGAAACGCCCATATTGTAATGATGACTCAAACCGGCAGTTCTGATTCCAATCCATTTCCAGTAGTTGAGTATGCTTATCCTGACTGGTTGAGCAGCGCGGTCGATTGGGATCGGAGTTTTGTAACAGATGAACAGAAAATCGGTGTCGCGATTGAATTGTCGCGCCTGAACGTTGAGCAAGGGGCAGGCGGACCCTTTGGCGCGGCGATTTTCGATGGAGAAAGCGGAAAACTCGTCTCGATCGGCGTGAACCGAGTCGTCGCCACGCACAATTCAGCGATGCATGCGGAGATGATGGCGATGATGATGGCCCAGGCCCGCGTGGGAAATTACACGCTGCGGAAGCGGGGCGACGTCAGCTACGAATTGGCGACCTCGTCGGAACCGTGTGCGATGTGTCTCGGAGCTATGCTTTGGAGCGGAGTTTCCCGTGTGATCTGCGGAGCTACGGGAGAGGATGCGCGCAGCATTGGTTTTGACGAAGGACCCGTTTTTCCCGCCTCCTATACTTATCTGGAGGAACGAGGCATCAAATTTGTTCGGGAAACCTGCCGCGATAAAGCGAAAACAGTCCTGAATTTGTATGTGGAAAAAGGTGGTTTGATCTACAACGCCTGAGCTTCGGGTAGGCTTTTTTGTGGAGAAACCATCTTCGGGGATGCGGCTTTTTATTTAAAAAACTTTTTTGACCGTATGGGATTAATTATCGTCACAGGCGCGGCCGGATTTATCGGAAGTCATACCGTTGATCGCTTATTGGCTTCGGGCCATGAGGTTATCGGGATCGACAACTTTCGCACAGGAAAGCGCGAGAATCTCGCTGATGCTGTCGGGAAATCGAACTTCCGGCTGGAGGAGGCCGATTGCGCGAATCGCGAACAAATGCTGGAAATTTTTGCAGAAGCGCGTCCGACGGCGGTGATCCACCTGGCTGCTCTCGTCAGTGTGCAGGAAAGTATCGAACATCCGCACGAAAATTTCCGTCTGAATCTTGAAGCCACGCATAACGTCGCCATCGCAGCGGCCCGAGCAGGTGCGACGAGAATTGTCTTCAGTTCGTCGGCGGCAGTTTACGGTCATCAGAAAAACCTTCCGATCCGGGAAAATGTTTCTGCCCGGGCAATCAGTCCATATGGAGGAGCGAAACTTGCGGCGGAACATCTTTTGCGGGGCTATGGGGAAAGTTATGGAATGACCGCGATTTCGCAGCGGTATTTCAATGTCTTTGGTCCGCGCCAAGATCCATCCTCACCTTATTCCGGGGTCATTTCGATTTTTCAGGAAAAATTTGCAGCGGGAGAGCCGGTGACGATTTTTGGAACCGGAAGGCAGACCCGTGATTTTGTTTCGGTGCACGATGTAGCGCGGGCGAATGTGATGGCTGCGACGGCGAATGTCAGCCACTCGGTGACCCACAATATTTGTACCGGGCGGGAAACCTCGGTTCTCGATCTCGTGACCCGTTTTGGACGATTTTACCCGGATCATGCAGCGCCTCTTTTTTAGAAGAACGGGCCGGTGACATTGCTCAATCGTGCGGTGATCCGGAGCAAGCCTTCCGGAATCTGCGGTTTCGGCCGGAGATCGATGTTTTGACCGGATTGCGCGAGTTGATCCGGGGTGAGCCGATCACCGATCATGCGCTTGATCCCCGGTCCGATCTACAATTTGACAGCTACTAGCCTCCCGATGCTTCGTTCGATCATTGACCGACCGGGTCCGAGTGGTTGATGGTTTGGTCATTCTTCCGGGAAAGCGAAACCTTTAGTAGGACGATGCATGCAAGTTATTGAAAAAATTGAAGAAATGCAGGCGCTTGCAAAGCGTCTCTGTGTGAGTGAAGGAGCTGTCGCACTCGTGCCGACGATGGGTTCCTTGCACGAAGGGCACTTGAGCCTGATAAAAACTGCGCGCGAACGGGCTCAGCACGTGGTGGTTTCGATCTTCGTAAACCCGAAACAATTTGGTCCGAACGAAGATTTTGGGACCTATCCGCGCGAACCCGAACACGATCTCGACCTTTGTCGGGAGGCGGGCGTCGACGTTGTTTTTATGCCCGATTCGGAAGATTTTTATCCAAAGGATTATTCAACCTATATCACGGAGGAGACGATCAGCAAATTGATGTGCGGCATTTCCCGTCCGCAGCATTTTCGGGGAGTGACGACCGTTGTGGGAAAACTTTTTAATCTCGTTCGGCCCGATTTTGCTGTTTTTGGGCAGAAAGATGCCCAGCAAGTTGCGATTATCCGGAAGATGGTTCGCGAACTTCATTTTGGCGTCGAGATCGTCGTCTGTGAAACGGTCCGGGAAGAGGATGGATTGGCGAAAAGTTCGCGCAATAAGTATCTCAGTAAAGTTCAGCGGAGCGAGGCTGCCGTTATTCCGCAGAGTCTTCAAACGGCCCGGGAAATGGTCGAATCGGGCACGCGGATCACCGATCGGGTGATTGCCGAAGTCACGCATATATTGGGCAGTAAACGGCGGATCCGGATCATTTACGTTACGATGACCGATCCTGATACGATGGAGCCGATGCGCGAAATCGTTCCGGGAAAGACACTTCTTGCTCTTGCCGTTTGGGTCGATGAGGTGCGGTTGATCGACAATATTTTGGTTTGAGGAACCATGATCGAAAGGGCTGCGCCTTTTCCCCATATGAAAGAGAACTTCGATGTCCTTGTTGTCGGCAGTGGAATTGCCGGAAGCTGGTTTGCCCTGAAAATGGCTGCGAAAAACCGCCGCGTCGCGATTTTAACAAAAAAAAATCAGGCCGAATCGAATACGAATTATGCGCAAGGTGGCATTGCATGTGTGATGTCAGAGACCGATGATTTTGAGAGTCATATCAAGGATACATTGGTCGCCGGCGACGGACTTTGCGATGAAGCCGTCGTTCGTGAAATCGTCTCTTCCGGGCCGCAGCGAATTCAGGAGTTGATCGATCTCGGGCTGCAATTTTCCAAAACGGAAACCGGTGAATACGATCTTGGACGGGAAGGGGGACATTCGGAGCGCCGGATTCTTCACGTAAAGGATATGACCGGAAAGGCGATCGAAACGGCTCTTCTCAATGCGGTTGAGAAGTCTCCGCTGATCGAGGTTTTCGAGCATCATTTTGCGATCGATCTGGTGACCAATCGAAAAACCGCCGATCGAAACGGAGAACCCTTTATCGGCGAGGAGCGGATTCTTGGGCTTTATGCGCTCGATGTGCGACACAACCGCGTCTGTTCTTTTTCGGCGCCGGTTGTTCTTTTGGCGACCGGAGGGATCGGACAGGTTTATCGTTTTACGACAAATCCGGACATTGCGACCGGCGACGGTGTTGCGATGGCCTACCGGGCCGGCGTTCCGATTCGGAATATGGAATTTATTCAGTTTCATCCGACCACGCTTTACACGCTCGGGAACGAACGGTTTCTGATCAGTGAAGCCGTTCGGGGTGAAGGTGCGATTTTGCGAAATCTGGATGGTTCTGCCTTCATGGCTGATTATCATCCGCAGGCGGATTTGGCTCCGCGCGACGTTGTTGCCCGAGCGATCGATGAGGAGATGAAGAAAACGGGTGCCCAACATGTTTGGCTCGATATCCGGCATCATCCGGAAGAATATCTGCGCGAACGATTTCCGAATATTTTCGAAACCTGCGAACGGCTTCTCGGGCTGAATCTTTCGCACGACCTGATTCCGGTCGTTCCAGCTGCGCATTATTCGTGTGGCGGAGTTTCGACCAATATCGATGCGGAGACGGCGCTTCCCGGTCTTTATGCCTGTGGGGAAGTCGCTTGCACCGGATTGCACGGGGCGAATCGTCTTGCGAGCAATTCCTTACTCGAAGCTCTGGTTTTGGCGCACAATGGAGCCGCAGCGGCGGAAAGATATTTGAGTAAAGAACATCGCCTGTCTGCCGAATTTCCGGCGTGGGTCGATCTCGGTGGAAACGATCCCGATGAGCGCGTTGTGATTTCACACAATTGGGATGAGCTCCGTTTGGCGATGTGGGATTATGTCGGAATTGTTCGTTCGACCAATCGCTTAAAACGGGCCCGGACCCGGATTGAAAATCTGGCTGCGGAAATCCAGGAGTATTATTGGAGTTTTTCGGTCGATTCCGAATTGTTGGAGTTGAGGAATTTAATTCAGGTTGCCGGTCTCGTTGTCGAATGCGCCCTGCAGCGGGAGGAAAGCCGAGGGCTTCATGAAACGATCGATTTTCCGCAAAAGCTGGAAACGGCTCGGGACAGTTTTGCTGAAAAAGCGGTTGTTTCTCCCGAAGTTCGCGGTTGGGGAACCGTCTGACGGCGATAGAAGGTTTTTTTAAAAAGAGCTAAGCCTGTGTGCGCATGCCGATGATGCTGCCGATTCCAAGTGCCAGGACGATGATCCCCATTCCGAAATGGACGAGGGTTGCCGAAAGCACATCGCTGAAACCGGCGAACAGCGGACTCAGAACGAGCCAGAACCCAATCACAATATAGAGGCTGCTCACCGGCAAATAAAAGCGCGGTCTCAGAGCTTCAACCAGCGAAAGAACAACGAGGAGAGCTCCAGTAATGATACTGCTCCACATCGCTGACGTAACTTCCGTGTACCAAGTAAAAAACGGCGCGAGAATCAGCCAGATTCCGATCAGGAAAACCATCCAATTTGCGACGCGAACCTGTTCTTCTATCTGAGCCATTTTTGTTTCTCCCTTTATTCGGGACGTTGACCCTTCAAGAATAACCTCCGATCGGCCGAAGCGCAATCGGGAGAATTCCAAGTTAAGGCGGCAGGTTTTTCCGGAGACCGGCAAAAACTATCAGTCGGTCGGGCGTTCTCAGTCGAGAAAGGCCGTCAACGGACTTGTCGCATCTGCTTTTTGTCCGGTAGCTGGCAAACCGAGCTCGAATGCCGCGCGTCCGGCGGTCGTTGCTATCGCAAAAGCCTGGGCCATACGCGACGGATCGCTGGCGATGGCAATCGCTGTATTGACCAAAACCGCATCGGCACCCATTTCCATCGCCGCCGCGGCATGGGAGGGCGCTCCGATGCCCGCATCGACAACCACCGGAACGCGGGCCTGTTCGATGATAATTTCGATTTGGCTGCGCGTATCCAAACCGCGATTGCTTCCGATCGGGGAGCCGAGCGGCATCACAGTCGCGGCACCGGCGTCCTGGAGACGTTGAGCAAGAACGGGATCTGCGTTGATATACGGAAGAACGACAAAACCTTCTTTTACAAGAATTTCGGTTGCTTTCAGCGTTTCAATCGGGTCGGGAAGCAAGTAGTTTGGATCGGGATGAATCTCCAATTTCACCCAGTTTGGAAGTCCGGCCGCTTTTGCCAAACGGGTTAATCGGACCGCTTCCTCGGCATTCATCGCACCGGCGGTATTTGGCAAAACCAGATAGCGTTCCGGCTCGAGAAATTCGAGGATATTTGCAAACGGATCTTTTTTTCCGGTTAAATCGGCTCGTTTCAGGGCGACTGTGACAAGTTCGGTTCCCGAGGCGGCGAGCGCTTCCTTCATCGACTCGTTGCTGGGAAATTTTCCGGTGCCGACAAAAAGGCGGGATTGAAAAGTCCGATCGGCAATGACCAGTGGTTCGGTTGGAGAAAAATCTTTCATAACGGAAGTGCGTGAGTGTAGGAGGCGTTGACTTTGCAATCAAGCTTGGCGCGAGCCGAGTTTTTCCCTGAATCGGTGACGGTTTGCATAAATTCGTCTCGCGCAAATGGTTCTTTTAGGTGGAGAATCAGGTCATGGCAAAATGGGTGCGAATGGGAAGAGGGTTGGCTGCGTTTTTTTCGATCGTATTGGGCTTAAGCGCTCAGGCGGAAGATTTGGCCGAATTGCAATCGGCAGATCGTGAAAACGTTGTTTTGGCGGAAGGGGAAAAGCCTCTGAGCGGAGAACCCTCTTCTGCTTATGTTGCGTTGTACGAACGATTTGTTCAGGCGAATACGACCGAAGAGCACCTTCAGCAAATCGGAGTTTTGGCGCAGACGGCACTTGTTGAAGGAAAACTTTCCGGGCTGCTTCGGGAGTTTGGCGATGATCGATGGGAGTCGACGTTGCTTCGTGCAGCAATTTTTCAATATCTCGACGACCTGCCGGCGGCACTCGACGAAATACGGAAGATTGATTTCGATGAAATACCGGAGCGCTACCGGTTGCCCTTTGCTGAGCAACAAATGGTGTGGGCGCTTGAAACGGGCGATCTGGAGCTCTTTTTATCGTCGGCCCGGTCGATTTATCGGAAAAATCCGACAGAGGAAAGTCATGCGAACTACCTTTTCGCTCTTTTTGAATCGGATTCGGAAGAGGAACTATTAAAACATCTTGAGGAACGGAACGATCGTCTGGAGGTGGAGGCCGATTTTTGGCGATCGCGGTTGCCGGAGTTCCACGAGCGGAATTGGCTGGAAAAGGCGGCCGAGATTTTCGTTCCGGCTTGGGAAAACGGACCGGCCGAAGCCCGTTTTGCTTATGGTGAGCTTTTGCTCTTTTTAAATGAGGATGATGTGGCCCGTTCGGTTTTTTGGACTCTTTTTAAGGAGACGGAAGGCGCAAACGGGGAGAACGCTTATCGGCGCCTCAACCATTTTTTTCACAATCGTTTTGCGGTGAAAAACAGAATCGCGAGAGTAACCGGCGGTTATGGAAGCGAAGCGAGCCGCGATTTTGCGTTTTTCGGATTGCGGGACGATCTGACGGTTTTCGACGGGACATCCGCACGGGATGGGGCGCTAAATTATCTGCGGGAATTGGAGCTCAATCGGGGAAGCAGCCGGGAGTTTTTACTGCGTTTGAGGGAAGCTCTCGACGTTCGACCTCAGTCGGCGGGTGAACGCATTCTGGCTTTTGCGCAGGTAGGGGCACCTGGATGGATGTTGGAGGAAATCGAAGATTTTTTGCGCGGCGGTGATTTCGACCCAACCGTGGCGGAGTTGGCATTGATCTCGATCAATCGGCTGATTCTAAGCACGGAAAGATTTCCGGAATACCGGGAGCCGATGCGGGATTTGGCAGCGAAGTTGGAGGAGAGATCGAAAGGACAGGTTTCACAGGCGGTTGAAGAACGAATTCGGGAGTTGCGGGAGCGGATTTTTCGAAGGCTCGGAATTGCCGATTTGCGGGAAGAGGAGCCGGGCGAGAATCTCTACGTTCGTTTGGCGAATGCGGTTGAAAATGGGAAACCGGCGGAGGCCGAAAAGATATATCAGGAGCTGGAGGAAAAAGGTGAAGGATCTTCGGGTGCGTTGCTTTGGCTGGCGCGCGTTTGGATGAATGACGGTCAGCCGGTTGAAGCGGCGGCGCGGGTGGCGGATTTTTTGCGCGGATTTTATGGAGTGAATCGGAAGGTGGTTCTTCAAACTCCACTTGCCTGGACCGACGCGGAACTCGCTTTATCAAATCCCTGGCACAACGAACAGCAGCAAGAAATGTTGACGCATGCTTTCGAGATTCTTTCCGGATCGGTCGAAGCGCAGGCGGAGCTGGAGAAGATTTGGGAAGAGGAATGGTCGCGACTTTCGGTATCGGAACAGATCGGCGCTGGTTTGATCCGAGTGCATTTCTTCCGTTGGGCGAATGAACCGGATCAAATGCTCGAAACGGCGCGGCAAGGTCTGGAAGTTCCCGATCAGGAATGGCAACTTTTTTGCGCGTGGATGCTTGGCATCGGCGGAGAGTTTGATGAGGCAGCAGAGGCGCTCGAATCCATCATTTTCGCAAAAAACGCGACGCGCGTGCGCGCCCACCGTCTTCTCTTTGCGCTGGCCGTCGCTGGCGGAATGAAAGCAGTAGCACTCGAACAGGCAGAAGTGTTGGAAGAGGAAAAATTGCAGTCGGGAGAACGCGTGACGATCGCTGCGGGGTTGAACGCGTTTGGGGAATCGGAGCAAGCGCTCGCTTGGTTGGAGCCGGTGGATCCGACAGAAATTTCTGGAAGGTTCCGGGAGCCCTATCAGCGGGTTTTATTGGAGATTTACGCGGAATCGGAACCTGATAGGAGCATTGCGATGGCGCACTCGATCTTGCTGAGCGAATTTCCTGAGTCGATTTATCATCTTGGAAATGGACTGCGTTCCGGTGCTTTGGCAGTATTGAAGCGGACCGAGCGGTTGGAGGAGTATGAGCGCGAGCTGAACACGCTTGCGGAAGAGGCGTCGCACTCGATTTCTCTTCATCTGTTATTAGGTGAAAGCGCGGAGTTTCGGGGAGATCTTTCGCTTGCCCGCAATATTTTTCTGGGAATTGTACCGTCGATCGGCGGGGATGCGGACTTGCGTTTGGAATTGACCGAATGGTTGGGGCAAAACGGTTTTCTTCAGGAAGCCATAGCGCAATACAAGCAAATATTGGACAGGCATTCGACCTCGGCTCTTCTCGTTCTGACGACTCTTTTGCGAGCATTTCAGGACGGAGGCGAGCTTGCTTATCT
>DATGSL010000299.1:0-8316 GCA_035302665.1 Opitutales bacterium
TGAAACCAAGTCAGCGACTCCAAATCGAGATGGTTCGTCGGTTCGTCGAGCATCAGAAGATCGGGCTCCATCGCCAACAATCGGGCGAGATGCGCGCGCATGATCCAGCCTCCACTCAAAGTCCGGGCAGGTCTATCGAAATCACTTTCGCGAAAGGCCAATCCGGAGAGAATTTTCTTCGCGCGCGGCTCGAGTTCGAATCCGCCGAGATCGGCAAAACGCTCCCGGCTTTCGTGATAGCCTTCCAGATCGTCGCTCTCTCCCGCCTCAAAAGCACGAATCCGCTTCTGCAATTCGATAACTTCCGGGGAAGCCGACGTCGCCAGATCGAGAATCGTCTCGTCGCCTCCGGGTGCGCTTTCCTGCGGCAGAAAGCCGATCGTCGCATTTCGTTCGAGAGATTGACTCCCTTCATCCGGAGAGTTCTCTCCAAGAATGATCGAAAAAAGCGTCGATTTGCCGGCACCATTCGGTCCGACCAACCCGATGCGATCCCCGCGGTTGATCTGGAGATTCACATCGCGAAAAAGCGTTCTTCCAGCAAAGGATTTGCCGATTTGAGAGAGCGTTAACATAAAACCAAACTCTACAGTGAAAACCGAGAGGCAAATTTCAAGGCACGAACGCCTTTGACCGATCAAAATCGAGACGATTTCAGAGAACTAAATATTCGTTCAGACGAAATCTTAACAGAACGGAAAATTCGGGTCCCGCTGTCTTTGCGAAACCACCAAAAGCCGTTCGTTATTTGCCCGTGCGGATTTCGTTTTCGTATTCCGCAAAATACGTTCCGATGACCGGAAGATCAAATCGACCCAGAATCGACGTATTCGGCTCCCGCTGCAAAAGAAACTGAAAGGAGCGCTCGATCAAACTTTCCGGAGTTTCGGAACCTTTTGTCAGCTTTTGATAATAAGCATCGGACAAAGTCACCTGATGCGTCGTCTCCGTCGCACCCTGAACCGTTACTTCGAATTCGGTTTCGCTCTTTCTTGTAACCTGAATCATTTGCCTTAATCGGTTGCGGATTCAACTCCCGCAGCCCAACGGATCGCGCCGAGAAGATGTTTCCGAAAAGCTTCTTCCTCAAAACCCTCCGGCGTGTGACCGAGTCCGGTGTAAAAAGCGCGTCCGCCGTCGAATTCGTGAAACCACGCGATCGGATGATCGTCTCCCATCTCGCTTCCCGAAAACGATTCCGTATCGAGCGCCATCAGAACCTGAACTCCACGGCTCCGAGGATTCACCCGATAATTGTACCACTCGTCCGTCCGCTTCCATTTCTCCGGAAGATGAACCGTCGCCGGATGATTCCGATTTTCAACGTCAATGATCGCCTCCTGAACCTGCGGATGACTCTTAAAATAACCTCCGACCAGTCTCCCGTACCAATCCCAATCATATTCAGTATCGGCCGCCGCATGAATTCCGACAAATCCTCCGCCTTCCTGAATAAATTTTTCAAAGGCCTCCTTCTGCGATTCGTCCAAAATATTGCCGGTCGTATTCAGGAAAACGACAACTTGAAAGCGATCGAGATCCTTTTCGTTGAAAATCGATGCATCCTCGCCCGCTTCGACTGCGAAATCATTGGCCGCACCGAGCTCCTTGACAGCCGTCACTCCATTCTCAATCGACGCATGCCGAAAGCCACCTGTCTTTGAAAAAACCAGCACCCGGAAAGAATCATCAGCCTCGTTCCCATGAAGAAAGCCCGCAAAAAGAGTCCACACCAGAGAAAGCACAAAAACCAAATGTTTCATAGAGTGAGAATAGAAGAAAGCCCCGAAACGAAAAGCCTGAAAAACTCGCAAATCGTTCGCAATTATTGCTGACCGCACCCGAATTTCCCAACAATGTCTCCAAAAACAAAAACGGGCCGAGCCAAACCTGGCGCATGCTTCGATAGACATCCATTCGAACGATCTTCGTTCTGCGATGGATCACTTGGTGGTCGAGCAGATCCTGACTTGCCCGAGCGGAAATGCTTCTTTCTATAGGAGCCGACGGAGGAAACGCATTCACTTCTTCGGCCACGGCCAAATCTAAATCTCGCTCTCTTGATCCTTTTCTTTTTCATAGTAAACAGCTTTATCTGCGCCACGCTCCTCTTCTGGCTACAGCCGATGTTTGCCCGGATGGTCCTGCCATTGCTCGGAGGATCTCCGGCGGTTTGGAGCACGGCGATGGTGTTCTATCAGGCCGCTCTCCTGGCCGGCTACGCCTACGCCCACTGGACATTGCAACGGCTCGGCGTCAGGCGTCAGGTGTGGCTGCACCTAGCGGTCCTCCTCGTGCCATTCGCGTTTTTTCCGGTGGCGGTTCCGGAGGGTTGGCTTCCACCTGCCGACGTTAGCCCGGTTCCCTGGCTGCTTCTCCTTCTGCTCTTCGGCGTCGGGATCCCGTTTTTCGCGATGGCAACAAGCAGCCCGATCCTGCAGCGTTGGTTTTTCGCGACGCGCCACCCCTCGGCCAACGACCCGTATTTTCTGTATGCCGCAAGTAACGCCGGAAGCGTTCTCGCTCTTCTGAGTTATCCTATTCTGATCGAGCCGAATCTGTCGGTCGAAACGCAAAGTCGACTTTGGACCTGGGGATACGGAATTGCGTTTTTAATTACGATCGTTTGCGCGCGATATGCGATCCACGACCGGCCGATCGAAACGGTTTCGACGGCCCTCCGCGGAGATCTGCCCAGTGGCAAGCCGTTGTGGCGACTGCGGGGAAGCTGGCTCCTGCTGGCGTTCATCCCGTGCAGCCTGATGCTCGGTGTGACCACTTTCATCACGACCGATCTCGCCGCCATGCCACTGCTCTGGGTCATTCCTCTGACACTTTATCTGCTCAGTTTCATTTTCGTTTTCAGTCGCAAACAATGGCTTCCGCTCTCCTGGATGCGGCGTTTGCTCCCGATTCTCGCCGTACCGATAATCCTGATTCTCGCCACCGGTAGCAGTGAACCGCTTGTAGCAGTTATCGTGATCAGCCTCGCCTTCTTCTTCACGGCCGCCATGGTCTGCCACGGAGAACTCGCCGCCATTCGGCCATCCCCACGCCATTTAACCGATTTTTATCTTTGTCTCTCGTTGGGTGGAGTGCTCGGCGGCGGATTCAATGCCCTGCTCGCACCCTTTCTTTTCACCGATGTGGCAGAGTATCCGATTGCGGTCACTTTGGCGTGCCTTTTCGGAATGCTCGGAGCTACCAACGGAAAATGGCGCGGGAGCAGTCCGGCCGATTTTGCCATTCCGGCAGGACTGGGAATTCTGACGGTTCTGCTTTTTCTCGCGTTCCGTCAGCTCTCTCCGGATGGAGAAGCGCTCTCGCTCAAAGTCGCGCTCATTGGCATCCCGGTCTTGCTTTGTTACCTGAGTTCCCGGCGACCGGTTTGTTTCGGTCTCGGAGTAGGAGCGATCCTTTTAGCCGCTTACGTAGGCGATGCTTCTCATGGCCGGGTTGTCTTTGCAGAAAGAAGTTTTTTCGGAGTTCACCGCATCACTACCGATCGGGAGGAACGGTTTTTTCGCCTCGTTCATGGAAACACCTTCCATGGTGCGCAAAGCCGCGATCCCAAGGACAAAGGTGAACCACTCGCCTATTACCATCGCACCGGACCGATCGGGCAGGTCTTCAATGCGATGGACGGATTTCCCGAAAACCGCATCGCCGCTGTCGGCCTCGGCACCGGGGCGCTGGCGGCTTACGGACGGACCGGCGAAAGCTGGAGTTTTTACGAAATCGATCCGACCGTCGCGAATATCGCCCGGGACACCCGCTTCTTCACCTATCTCGCCGATCCACTTGCCGATATTAAAATCATTCTGGGTGACGCCCGCCTTTCGCTTAAAAACGCACCAGACCAACATTACGGCCTTATCGTGCTCGACGCCTACAGTTCGGACGCGATCCCGGTCCATCTCCTGACCAGGGAAGCACTGCAGCTCTATCGCGAAAAACTCGCGCCGGGTGGCCTGCTGGCGCTGCACATTTCCAATTTGCACCTCGACCTCGTTCCCTTGGCGGCCAATCTTGCCCATGATGCCGGGCTCCATCATCTTTTTCAGGACGACACCGTGCTTACTGAAAATGAAGCGCAAGAAGGAAAGCTCCCATCTCAGTGGATCCTGATGGCGGAAAACGAAACCGATCTGGAGCCCTTCGCCACTGATTTCCGCTGGGAAAAGCTTTCGCCGGATCCCGGAGTTCGCATCTGGACCGACAATTTCTCGAGTCTTTTCGAGGTATTCCGCTGGCACGATTGATTGGACCATTCCGGTTCGTTTTTCCGAAAACGTCCCTACTCCGCCTCGACACGGCGAACGACGAAATTATCAACCGCCATCTCGGTCGCGTAGGTGCGGAAAGCAAAATAGCCTTTGTTTACCCTTTTTTCGGGCGACGGCTTAAAACTGAGCTGAAACTCGTCATCGACGAAGAAATAAAGACTGTTTCCCGCGAAAATAAACTGCATCCGGTAAACGCGCCCCCTCTCGCTTTTCTCCGCAAAAACTTCGTTTCGCAGCGCAAAACCGGGATTCTCCCGCATACGGATTCGGGCGATGTTCTTCACAAATTCAATCTCGTAATTCGGATCGCGCGCCTTTTTTCGGGCTTCCGGCATGTAACCATTGAGGAATGTCACGATGTAGCCGTTGAGATCATGATAATGACTGTAAGCCGCGTCCATTCGGCTGGCGCGCGTCTCCTTCAGATCACGTCCAGTCGGATCGGAATAGTAAAGAAACGTGTTCAGGTTGTTGACGTCACGCGGCTCCGGATATCCGGCCGCGGTGTCGGAAGCCAGAACCTCCGCCTCGTATTCGAAATAAAGATCTCCCGAAAATTCCCGGTCGATAAAAACCGTCGAAACACGATCCTCAGGATGATTCGAATCCAGGATGAGACGCCCGCCTTCCAGCCTCACTCGATCCTCATTTCCCTCGACCCAAAACGCAGGATCATCTGTTTCAAACTGCTCTTCGTAAACGATACGCCCGAGCGTAAACGTCCTCCCATTCACCTCCAGCCGCTCCCCTGCAGAATTCGCATTTACAAAAACCGGAACAACGAAAAGTGCCGCACATCCAATCGATCGAAACAACCGCATCTTCATATCTTTAGCTCTCCCCCGCCTCCTGACAACCGATCAGTGAAACAAGATGGTCATTTTATCCGAAGGTGGAGTGGAGGTAGCGGTAGCGCACCTGGTAGAGGCCGGTTTCGTGGTCGAAGAAGTAGCCTTTGTAGCGGATCTCCCAGTCGTAGTCGCTTTGGCTTCTGGACCCGAAGTTTGCATCCATCACCCGGCTCTCTCCGAAGGCGTCGTAGCCGTAACGCTCCACGACCGCCCCGTTTTCGTCCACGACGGCGGTCACGTTCATCAGGTCGTTGAGCGCGTAGAGGCGGCCGCCGAGTTCAGAGCTGCTGCTGCCGAGTCCCTCCTCCCGGAAAACGAGGTCGTCCATTCCGCCTGGAGACCAGACGTACTGGCGCATCGCCTCCCCGTCGATTTGCTCTTCGAGGATTTGCCACTCCAGCGAGTAATAGTAATGCCAGGTCGTGTTGCCGATCTTTTTGGTGATTCGCTTGTGCTCGCCGTCGTAGCGGTATTCGGCCGTGATCGTGCCGTTGTCTTTGACCGCTATCAGCCGGTTCCAGGCATCCCACACATACTCGAAGGTTTCCGTCCAGTTGCCCGGCTTCGGGCTTTTGGTGACATTTCCCGCCGGGTCGTGAGCAATGGCGTGTGCCGAGTTGTCGATGGCTTGCCAGTTTATTGCCCAGCCCGCTGGAAACAATCGCCGAGCAGAGTTTTCCGGATCGAAAACCATTCCTGCTGGGGGGTGCCATTTGGCGAAAGCGACCATTTGTGAAGAAGAATATGACGACCTGAGGCATGAGCAAGGATAAATTAGAGTGCTAAAATGAACCAAATGCTACCGACACTTCCGCGGCTTCAACACTTGCAAAAAGAATATAAAATAATCGCCTTTCCGCACGGTAAAACCGAAATCATTGATCGTAGCACCGCCGTTTTTTAAATATTGGGTGATATGCTATCTCCTGTAGAAAAAGAAAAACAGAAACAAGCTAAGACGAAGAAAGACCGATCATAATATTAGGCAGGGGGACAAAATCGAAATCGATTCGCTCGTGAAAAACAACGAAGCTTACGAATCCAAGAAACGTTTTCGGAAGCTTGTCGAATCGGCTTGCATTTCGTCTCTTCAGCTCGATTTCCATTCAATGGAGCCATCATATCTCCTCAAGTTCCCGCTTCACGGCGGCATTTGCCCGCGCCTCCCCGGTTTGGGCCTTGCCAGCAAGATGCGCCTTTTCCTCCTTGATCCCAACATACCAGCCCCGGCACGGACCCTCATTTCAACCGTCGATGATCGGCTCGCATTCCGGCGCACTATCGGAAAGCCCCAGCCTCATGGAGAAAATCCACCGGCGTAAAAAAACCGATCCGGCCCTTCCCACGCACCACTCGCCCATACCTTGCGCTTGTCTCAGGATGGTGCGCCTTTATTTCCAATTTGTAAACCGACGCGCTTCCGATTAGGAATATCTCCAACGCTTGACCGGTTCCGTTCGGACGTGCGCTTCTATCCTCCGTTCCGCTGACGTTCCTTGGATTCCATGTTGACGCTGACAGTCTTTGCCGCTTGTTAAGTTCTGTGCACGCAGGGACCAATTCCATGCAACTTCAATTAATCAAATCAAAAATTCACCGCGCAGAAGTCACCGATTGCAGTCTCAATTATGAGGGCAGTCTGGCGATCGATAGCGAGTGGATGGAAATGACGAATCTTCGCCCGTTCGAGAAAATCCTGATCGGCAACACTGCCAACGGCGAACGTTTCGAAACCTATGCCATCCCCGCTCCCGCCGGCTCGCGCAAAATCAGTCTCAATGGAGCCACCGCGCGGCTCGGAAAGATCGGCGATCTCCTTACCATCATGGCGTTTGCGTGGGTCGACGAATCCGAGGCCGCCGACTGGCAACCGCGGGTGATCGTTCTCGGCGATCAAAATCGCAAAATCATCAAAAAATCCAACAAGTGAGCTACAAACTATTTATTCCGGGCCCGGTCGAAGTCTCCTCCAAGACTTATCAGGCAATGACCACCCCTGTTTTCGGTCACAGAAGCGGCGAGTTTGTCGATCTCTACCAGTCGGTCCAGCCCGGTCTCCAAAAGCTTTTTTACACGAAAGATCCGGTCTTCATCAGCACGAGCAGCGCCTGGGGAGTGATGGAGGGAGCGATCCGCAATCTGACCGCGAAGAAGGTTCTGAATTGCATGAACGGAGCCTTCTCGGACAAATGGAACGACGTTTCGAAGCGTTGCGGGAAGGAGGCTCAAGCGCTCCAGTTCGACTGGGGAAAACCGGTCGATCCGGAGGCGGTCCGCCGCGAACTTTCGACGGGCGCATTTGATACGATCACGATTGTTCACAACGAGACCTCGACCGGGACGATGAATCCGTTGCCGGAAATCATGGCGGTTGTGCGGGAATTTCCCGATGTTCTTTCGATCGTCGATATGGTCAGTTCGTTTTCGGCTCTCCCGGTTGAAAAAGATGAACTCGGCATCGATGTTCTTCTAACCGGATCCCAAAAGGCGCTCGCCCTTCCGCCGGGACTCGCTCTTTTTTCCGTTTCGGAAAAAGCGCTTGAGCGTGCGAAAAGTTTGACCGATCGCGGTTATTATTTTGATTTTCTCGAGTTCCAGAAAAATCACGAAAAGGGAATGACTCCGAGCACACCGGCGATTCCCCATATCTTCGCGCTGCGATCGAAGCTCGAAGATATTTTTGCCGAAGGACTCGATCAGCGTTATGCACGGCACGCGGAACTGAATCAAATCGTCCACAAGTGGGTCGATAGCCGCGGTTTCGAACTCTTTCCCGAAAAGGGTTATGAATCGGTTTCGTTGACCTGCGTGAAAAACAACCGCGGAATCGATCTTCCTGCGTTGATCCAGATTTTGAAATCCGAATTCAATTGCGTGATCGACGGCGGTTACGGAAAAATCAAAGGTAAAACCTTTCGAATCTCGAATATGGGTGATGAGACCAGCGAAACGATGCAGCAGCTTCTCGATAACCTCGATAGTGCCCTTAAACAGATGGACAGCTCCTGATTCCGAACGAATTTAGCCGACGGAAAATTACATGAAAAAGTTGATTATAGCCGAGAAACCGAGCGTGGCCCGCGATTTGGCCAACGTGCTCGGACGTGTCCCCAAAAAGGGCGATATTTACGAAAATGACGAGTATGTGATCTCGTCCGCCGTCGGTCACCTGGTCGAAC
>DATGSL010000300.1:0-7246 GCA_035302665.1 Opitutales bacterium
CCGGTGGAAATAACAAAACCGACCGGATCGTAAGCATCGTGCGGAATCGCAAATGTTTCCACTTCGAGATCGCGAAAACGGATCGTCGAACCGGTCTCAAAAAGCTGCCATTGCAATTTCCGTTTCATCCGCTGTTGCACAGCCTGCGCAGTCGGACGGTTGGCGAAAATCGGCAAATTGTTGTAACGAGTCAGGCCCGGAATTCCGGCAACATGATCACTATGTTCGTGAGTGATAAAAATGGCATCGAGGCGATCGATCGATTCACCGGCTTCTTCGAGCATTTCGCCAATTCGTTTCCCACTGAATCCCGCGTCGATCAACACCCGGCAGTTTTCAGATATAAGAAGCGAACAATTTCCCCGGCTGCTACTGCCGAGAATTTTAAACCGAAGAGCCATTTCTCAAGGAAAGACCGAAACCGGGAGAGACAAAAGGAAAAAGATTAAAGAACAGCTCAATCCCCGTCCGTCCGCTCCCAACCTTTCGACGCGACCGGCTCCGGCACCGGCAATTCCTCCGCGTCGGAAGCTGCCCCGAGTTCCGGAAACCGTCGCGCCGCACTCAGAACACGGGTTTCCAGACTGGCGACCGTCTGATTGTAACTCCGCACGGAACTCTCCAAACTCTTCCCGAGCTGAACAAAATGTTGATTCAAAACCGCGATCCGCTCGTAAAGTTGATTGCCGAGCTGACTGATCTCGCGCGCATTTTCGGAAATTTTCTCCTCACGCCAACCGTAAGCAACCGAACGCAAAAGCGCGATCAGCGTCGTCGGCGTCGCCAAAATCACCCGTTTCTCCGCTCCTTTTTCAATCAAAGTTCCATCCTGTTCGAGCGCCGCACTGAAAAAAACCTCTCCCGGAATAAACATCACGACGAACTCCGGAGTCGCCTCAAACTGCCGCCAGTAACTCTTCTCCGACAACTGCTGCATGTGGATCCGCAACTGACGGGCATGATGGTTCAGTTTTTCAGTGCGTATTTCCGGTTCATCGGTCTCCAACGCTTCCAAATAAGCGTGAAGCGAAACTTTGGCATCGACAACAATCGATCGGCCTCCCGGCAAGCGCACAACGAGATCGGGGCGTTGCCGCCGGTCGTCATCGTCAAAAACAGTCAACTGCTCCGTAAAATCGCAATGATCGACCATTCCCGCAAGTTCCACCACGCGCCTCAGTTGCACTTCTCCCCAACGTCCCCGAACCTGCGGCGCCCGCAAGGCTTGAACGAGATTGGCCGTTTCCAAATGTAGTTTCTCCTGACTCTCCGTCAGGCTCCGGACTTGCTCGGTCAAGCTTCCATAAGCCTCGCGGCGAGCGCGCTCGAGATGCTGAACACCTTCGTCGTATCGTTTCAGGCTTTCGTGAACCGGTTTTAAAAGATGTTCGACCGACCGCTCCTTTTTCTCCAATTCCGCACGCGAGAGTTCATGAAATTTCGCCAAAGATTCATGCGCGAGCTGCAAAAAAGATGCGTTGTTCCGGCGAAGAGCCCGATCGGCCGCAGCCGAAAAAGCTTTCCCAAATTCATCTTTGGCCGTTTCGAGGAGCTCGATCTTTCCGCGCAAGGCCTCTTTTTCAGCTTCAAACCGAACCTCCTCGACCGCTGCCCGCGTCAAACTCTCGTGCAAATCCTCTTCCAACATCTCCTTGGAGATTCGCAGCCGCCTCATCTCCTCCTGAAGCTCAGCAGCCCGCTCCGCCAACAACTCTTTTTCCGCCCGAAGAGCTGTCAGTCGCACCCGCGCCACCAGAAACGTCAAAGACGTTCCGAACGCGATTCCGCCCAATCCGACGGCTGCCATCATCCACAACTCCATTGAAAAGATCTTTTAACGGAAATAGTTCCGCGAAGAAAGCGCAATTGATTGCCCTTCGCTCCCTTTTCTTTCAATGCATCAAGGGCCAAATGACTTGCCACAACCAAAGCCGATCGGGCAATCTGAACCGCGTGTTTTTTGACGCAAAAGGCGATCTACCAGAGACCTGGCAGTGGCCCGGCCTGTGGAGTGTCAACCTCCCAATCGTGACCGTTCTCTGGCACCAGCTCTTCACGCACTCGTTCGGAATGTGGCTGAACAGCTATCACTTCTTCGCGACGGCCGGTATTGCCTGGGGATTCGCCGCCGGAGAACGATGGCTCTATTTTTTCCGAAACAATCCCGAAGCGGCCAAAAATATTCCCGGAGATGTGGAAGAGCAACGCGCACGGATGGTCCGGATTGTCCTTTTGATCATGATCGGACTTATCCTCGTTGCGATCGTCGGTGCGCGAACGCGGGAAACGGCCGGCATGCTCCTTTGGACAACGATCGGCGGCGCCTATCTCGTCAGCCTGCGAATTTCCCCGAAATCGGTAAACGAATTTCTTCCGCGGGAAATGGCACTGGCCATTTTCCTGAGCGGATCTTCGCTCCTCTTCATCTGGGCCAACGCCGCTTTTCAATCGATCCATTTTCTGCTTCCCGGAATGCTCCTTCTCCTCCTTCTATTTTACTATTTCTGCCTCGTCGGAAGCTGGTCACCACCGCTCATGCCCGCATTTGCGAACGAACCGATTCTCGAAGGCACGGGAGGAAACATTTTCCGGGCGATTCCGATATTTTTGATCGCTGCAACCGTCCTGCTCTTGGTTTTCAATGAGGACTCCACGCTCGATACGCTTTTTATCAGTATCGGCATCAGCGCACTGATCCTGCTTCTGCTCGATGCGTGGCCAAGCCCGATGGCAAAACCAGCGAAACGGATTTTTGCCGATTTGGCGATGGTGACTCCGGCCTTGCCGCTTCTGATCCTGTAAAATTCGACCCCGGATCAACGGAAACGCCAGGGCAACTGGTTGACCCGTTCATTCATCTCCCGAAGCAGATCGCCGACACCGGTCAGATTTTCGCCCATATCGAGAGAGCGATTCGGAATCGGAAGGAAATTATCGATCAACACACAATATTCGCCGGTAACCATGACGCCGATCAATTCACCGGTTTTACTAAAAACAAAATCACCCCTCGACGGCGAAAGCTCTCCGAAGAGTCGGCTCATAATCCGGCGTTCCATTTTCACATACCGATCGTTTTCAGCATCGAGCGTAAAGGTCGTTTCGCCATAATAATCGCCCTTCGAACTGATCAGAACAGCCTCGGAAAACCGAAAGGGATCTTTTGCCAATTGATAGACCTCTTTCTCAAACTGCTCGACAACCGACGGATGAATTTCCACGACAATCAGTCGCGGATCGAGCGAAAGAAAAGAAAAACGCCGGACCTGTCCCGCTTTTCCCGATGCACTCAAACGCGCCGACAACGCCTCCCATTCGGCCGGCCGAGCCAAACTAAGCCCGGTCTCCTCGATATGGAAAAGTGCGTAAGTCTTTTCA
The DNA here is from genome assembly GCA_035302665.1 of Opitutales bacterium. GTDB lineage: Bacteria > Verrucomicrobiota > Verrucomicrobiia > Opitutales > T3Sed10-336 > DATGSL01. The sequence continues at coordinate 3,379 of DATGSL010000300.1, forward strand.
CCATCCGTAACAAAGACCGTTTCTGTTTCCGTTTCCCGCTCCCGCAGATAAAGCGAGCGATTGCGTGAAAAAGTTGCCTGAACCTGATTTTCCTGAAATTCGCTAAAAAGTGTATTGGCGGTTTTCGGCTGGCTGCTGCGAAATTCCTGCGCCAGTTCGCCCGAACGCTCCGCCAACGCGCTCACTCCCTGTGCAAGCTCGCCCGCCTGTTGCTGAATACGTTCTTTTTCTTCGCGAACCAGCTGAACTTCGGTTCGCACCTGATCGAGATTTTCGCGAATCAACCGTTTTTCCGCTTCTGACAATTGCAATTCGGTCGAGAGCTGCCGATTCGCCTCCAGCGCCTCCTGCTGACGCTCCTGAAGCTCCACAAGTTGCTGCTCGTTGCGCTCGAGTGCCGCCAATTTTTCATTGAGTTCCCGCTCGAGCGCAAGTGCCTGCTCCCTCGCCCGCCGAGCCGCCTCTTCCTGACGCGCCCGTTCCTCCGCAAGAATCGTTTTTTCAGCTTCCGTTTCAACCACGCGTTCTTCCAACGCCGATCGCTCCTCCGCCAGTCGACGAAGATCCGCATCCCGTTCCTCCAAAGAAGCCGCCAACTCCCGCAAATGGGCCTCGCGCTCCGCCAGCGCCTCTTCCCGCTCCCGCAAGGCCTGCTCGGTCAGATCGAGATCGCTGCTCAATTCCGCGCGGGAAGCCTGCTCCTCTTCAAGCGAAAGCTGGAGCGCTTCAATCAATTCTTCGCTCGCATCCGCCTGCTGAACCGCGCGAATCTCGTCGCCCTCAAAATCGGCCTCCGCAGATTCCGTTTGCTCGAAATTCCCCAAAGCCAGAAGGCTCAGGATCAGAAAATCGCAGATAACAAGTAAGAGCGATCGGTTCATCGCAGAGCTTTCATTCTAACCGGCTCTCTGACTTTCGAGAATCAGAAACCTCCGATACGGCCGAAGGTGAAAAATCTTCAGACCAGCTACAAAAACGATTCCGAAAAGTGTCGAAGTATACGCCGCCATCAACCCGACATCGATCACGCCGAATGCAAGAAGAATAAAGGCTCCGACCGTTCCCGCCAATCCGACGTAAAGGCCGGAATCGAAGAGATGATCTTCATTTTCGAGAAGCCGCAACTTCAAGTGACTTGCGATTTCCTGATGACGGATTTCCCGTATTTTCACCCAGGAGATCAAATACAAAGTCGCCTGAATAATAAAAAAAGCCAAAACCGAAAGCGCCGTAACCTGATCGATTTTCATAGAAACTCCTTCGTCTGTCGTAGAGTCAACATCCGCATTGACAACTGAATTCGGAAATCGGAAGCGAAATTCCGAAATCCCGTCGCTTTCAAAGAGCAAAGGCTCAGCGAAAAAAAGAAAAACAAACGCCACCGCGACCGCCACCAAAAAAGATTGGGAAAAAGAAATGACCAACGGCTGCCCCGATTCCTTTTTTCCACCGACCCGGAAAATAAGCACAAACGCAAAAAAAAGAACCGACAGGCCGAAAACAACCGATCCGATTTTTAAAACCGCCCCAAAAACGGGCGATTTCGCATTTAAATCAGCCAAGACAATCGGCATTCCCGGATATTTTTCGCGCCATGAGGTCGTCGCAACCGGCTCTCCCCGATCGAGAAGCAACTCGACCGCTCCCTTTCCTTCCTCCATCGCCAGTTTGAGATCGTCGAGTCCGCGCCGTCCATTTTCCACGAGATAGGCGGAGATTTCATCCACATCGCCGACCCAAAGCGCAGCTGCGACAAAAACCGGCCCATCCTCCTCCAAAACCTGCAAAAGATGAGCGGTTCGACGCAAAACTTCGCGATCCTCAAAAAAGGAAGCAAGCTCCGCAAGCGGTTGCCATTGCAACTGGCTCCCGAGCGTCAACCAATCGAGATAAATCGGCTCGATTTCCCCGAGATCATTTGCTCGATTCGATTCTTCAGCGAGTCGGCGAATTTCATCCGAAAATTCGTGCGGAAGATGATTTCCCTGCAACAGAAGCGCCTGTAAATATATCACCGCCTCCAGCGGCTGCCCCGAAGACGACCGAACCGGCATCAGATTTTGCGCAAGTTCGATTTCCCGATTGGCAAGAACTTCCTGAACCGCCCGGTTGCGGCTTCCTTCCAGAAATTCACCGAGAACCCGTCGCGATTCCCGCGGTAAAAACAGCGGCAAAACCGGCGGATGCGAACGATCGGACTCCACTTGTAAATCCGCAAAAATCTGTTCGAGAAAAGGATCGCCCCCGCCCCACAATTCAAGAAACCGATCGGACTCCGGCGCTTCATCGAGGAAAATTTCCAGCCGCAGATCGTCGGGATCGATCCGCTCCTGCGCTTTTTTATAAAGATTCGCCACGCCCGGTTTTCCGGCATGAGCCCATCTCTCCTCCACCCGATCGAGCGTTTCCGTTCCTTTACCTGCAGCCGAAAGCACCGCCCGATCGATTCCGCGCAATCCGATCGGCATCAGAACAGCCGCCGCGACGATCGCCACTCCGACAATTGCGAGAATCAACGTTCCCAAAATCCGGAAACCGGTTCCCGATGGCGGCGGGGTTGGAGATTCATCTGGCGGGTGAACGGATGCCATAAAATTTAAAATGGCAGGTGAAACTTCAGCAGATGGAAGCAAAAAGATTCGAATAAGACGAAGTGCCTGGTAGACAAAGCCGCCAATCGGAGTTTACTGGTTGCCATGACTTTGAGGATCACGCTCTACGAAGAACCAATTTTACGGAAAAAAGGCAAGAGAATCACCTCCTTCGACAAGGAGCTGCGCGATCTGGTTCAAAAAATGATCGCCACGATGCGCAAAGCAGACGGCATCGGAATCGCAGCCCAACAAGTCGGACGCGATCTTCAGGTTTGCATCGTCGATATGTCGGAATGCGAGATCGATTTCGATTACAAACTCGACGGCCGCCGTCCGCCAATCGACCTGATCATGCCGATGGCTCTGATCAATCCGGAACTCGGTTTTATCGAAAGTCCCAAAGTGACAAGCTCGGAAGGTTGTCTCTCCTTTCCCGGAATCCGGGGTGACGTCAAGCGGCCCGACAGAATACAGGTAAAATTTCAAGATCCCGATGGAGCTGAACACGTCCTCGAATGCAACGGACTTTTCGCCCGCTGCGTTCAACACGAAGTCGATCACTTGAACGGAATTCTTTTCATCGACCGCATGAGCAAAAAATCCCGCCGCGAAATTGCCACCGAACTTCAGGAGCTGAAAGCGAAAACAAAAGAACTCGCCCCAACCGATTGATCTTTTGGCGGCGATGAGTTTTTTGCCAATCAGGAAATTGGCGTTCCCGGACACGCCGATCTCCCGATCGGCATTCAGCGGCTTTGCAAAACTCCCGGGAACGCCGATCTCCTTCAACCGCGCATCTTCAATTCAACTTGACCCAATCCTCGCTCCGCCCATCGTGAAAAACGATGGCTGCTCTTTTACCCCGCGCCCCACTCAGCTGGCTGTTGCTTCCACTCATCAGCGGGTATCTGGCTGCCGATTTCCTTCCAAACGCACCCGGGTTTTACGCTTTTTCCGGGCTGATTCTCGCTTTTCTGGCGCTTGCGTCGATCTCATCTGCTTCCCCTTTTTTCAACCAATTTTGGTCGATCTCGATTCTTCTTGGAGGAATCTTTTTGGCTGCCGGATACCTCCAGGTCCGCCTCAAACCGCCTGCCGGATGGAGCCACCTGCCACCGCGGGAAGCGCGATTGACGATCTCGATTGACCGACTTTTTTCAACAAGCATCGAAGGTGGACGAATTTCCGGACTGGCGAAAATCCGGGAAGCGGAAGGCCATCTCAGCGACATAACCGGTCGAAAAATCGTTTTTTCTCTCGTTCCCGATAAAGAA
>DATGSL010000301.1:0-9188 GCA_035302665.1 Opitutales bacterium
ACGGTCTTGTCTCTCCGCGGGTGCTGATAAACATGGGAAAACCTTACAGATTATAAGCTTCGTGCACGAGCCTCAGCGCTTCATCCGCACGTTCGAGATCGATCACGACCGAAATTTTTATTTCCGAAGTGCTGATCATCCCAATATTTATATGATTATCAGCCAGAGTCTGGAAAAGAGTCGCCGCAACGCCCGAATGACTTCGCATTCCAACACCGACGACTGAAAGTTTTGCAATTCCTTCCGCAACATCGACGTTTCCTTCGCCGATCTTTTCGAGAACAGTTTGAGCCGCCGCTCGCGATCTTTCCGCATCCTCGCGCGAGACCGTGAATGTCAAATTCGCCACGCCGCCTCGACCAACGTTCTGAATGATCATGTCGACAAGAATCTCCTCATCCGAAAGTGCTTTAAAAATATCGGCAGCTGTCCCCGGTTTATCCGGCAGATCGCTTACCGTGATTTTGCACTGATTCTTGTCGAGTGCGACACCGCGCACGACAACATCTTCCATCGAAGCAACTTCTTCTTTCACAAGAGTTCCTGGACTGTCGTTAAAACTGGAGCGCACTTCAAAAAGGACGCCATACTTTTTTGCAAACTCCACCGAGCGCGCCTGCAATACCTTCGAACCGAGACTCGCCAATTCGAGCATCTCATCGTAACTGATTTCATCCAACTTCCGGGCATTCGGAACAATTCGCGGATCGGCTGTATAAACACCGTTCACATCCGTAAAAATCTGGCACAAATCGGCTTTCAATGAACTCGCAAGAGCAATCGCGCTCAGATCCGAGCCGCCGCGGCCGAGAGTCGTGATCTGGCCTTGCGGACTGACTCCCTGGAATCCGGCCACGATAACCACCTGCCCTTCACTCAAACATTCCTCAATGCTGTCGCAGGTAATTCCCGTGATCCGCGCCCGCGTGTGAGCCAAATCGGTGACAATCCCCGCTTGGGCACCAGTCCTCGAAACCGCCGGAACACCGAGTGCATGAAGAGCCATCGCCACCAACGCAATCGTCTCCTGTTCCCCAACCGCCAGAAGCATATCCATCTCGCGATGATTAGGAGTCGGATTCAGAGACAAAGCCCGATCGATCAACTCATTCGTGACACCCGAACGCGCCGAAACAACGACGATAACTTCGTGGCCTTCGTCGACTACCTTTTTGATCCGACCCGCCACACTGCGGATCCGATCGATATCCGCGACGGATGTGCCGCCATATTTCTGAACGATCCGCGCCATAATGGTTATTCCTGGAAGTCCGCGATATGCAACAACACCGGCTCATCGAGAACGCTCGGCAAAGCGCCCAGTTCACGAACCGTTTCCTGAATATCGCGCTCATTACTTTCGTGCGTCGTCAAAATCAAAGAAACCGAATCGCCGCCTTCGTTCTCTTTTTGCGTAACGGTTGCGATACTGACATTTCTCCGCGCCATCACCTCCGTCACCTGCGCCAAAACTCCGGGAGCATCCTGCACTTTCATGCGCAAATAATAAGATCCCAAAACTTTATCCAAAGACAAAATGCCGCACGGCGTTTCCTCGACACGAATGTCATCGCTCTCTTCGGGCAGAAGCGGAATCTGCGTCCCACGCAGCAAAAGCGCGGCATCGACGATATCGCTAATTACCGCACTTGCCGTCGCATCCTGACCGGCCCCACGCCCGATATAAACCGTCGTTCCGGCAACGTCGCCGGTAACCGAAACGCCGTTGAAAGGTCCGTTCAATCCCGACAGCACACTGCTGTGCGGAACAAGAGTCGGACGAACGCTAATGAATAAATCGTTCGTCTCAAAATCGCGCTCAATCGCCGCTATCAATTTAATACTGCTATCGAGCGCGGCCGCTTCCTTGATGTCGGCCTGACTGACTTTTCGAATGCCTTCCACAAGCATCTCGTCGTATTTCACCCATTTTCCATGAGCGAGAAAGGCGAGGATAACCGCCTTATGCGCCGTATCCCAACCGTCGAGATCGAGCGATTCATCGGCCTCGACATAGCCAAGTTCGCGCGCCTCATTCAAAATCGAATCAAACGATGCTCCTTCCCTCTCCATCCGGGAAAGAATATAATTACACGTTCCATTCAAAACTCCATAAATCAACGGGAAACGGTTCGCCACCAGACCTTCGCGAAGAGCTTTGATAATCGGAATCCCTCCGGCGACGCTCGCCTCAAAAAAGAAATGTCCGCCGCCCGCCCGCGCCGCTTCGATGATCTCATTCCCATGTTCGCAGAAAAGAGCCTTATTTGCGGAAACAACAATTTTCCCTTTTCCGAGCGCCGCGAGCGTCAGTTCGCGCGCATCGGTCGTTCCTCCCATCAATTCGCAAACAATATCAACCTCCGGATCGGTCGCGACCGCCATCGTGTCGGTTGTTAGTTTCTCTTTCGGAATCGCTACCGGGCGCACCTTGCCGATATCCCGGACGGCCGCCCGGTGAAGTTGAAGTTCTGCACCTACACGCCTTTTCAGACGATCGCTGTTTCGGTCGATATGCTTCCAAACACCTTGTCCGACAGTACCGAGACCGAGAAATCCGATTTTGATTACCTTTTTACTTTCCATTGATGAAGGATGCCTTTCGGCTTGAACGATTTCATCCATTGCTCTTTTCACGGACAAAACGGTTTTCTGTCCCATTTAGCAACCTTTGAATATTTGTCCGGTGACGGATCGTGATCAAAAGTGCGAGCGCTACTGTAACATAAATCAACAACGGCTCCCTCCCGAGAAGCCAACTTGAAATCGGCAAACTGACCGCAAATAGGATCGAAGCGAGCGATACATAACGGCTCGCAAAAAAGACGATCAACCAGACAACGACCCCGATCAGCACCGAAATCGGCAACACGACCAAAAGGCCTCCCATTGTCGTCGCAACCCCTTTTCCACCGCGCCCTTTAAGGAAAATCGAAAAACTGTGTCCGCCGATCGCCGCGCACAATCCGGCAACCGCAGCCGCCAACGATGCCTCCTGCTGCAACAGCAAAGGCCAGCCTGCCGCAAAACAACCTTTCAGAAAATCGAGCGCAAAAACCACATTACCGGCCGTCTTACCGACGACCCTTTTAACATTCGTCGCTCCCGGATTTCCGCTTCCCTCTTTGAGAATATCGACTCCTCGCGAGCGGGCGACGAGATATCCGAACGGTATCGCACCGACCAGATATCCCGCCAACAACGCCAAAACGACCAGAACGAAGCTGCTCATGAAAACAACCGCCGTTTGGCTCCGCTCCAAAAGATGGAATCGCGGTGAAAATACTGAGCCTTCTTTCCGTAAACCATCAGAATTCGACTAAAACCGCGTTTCGGATCGCCGGATGAGCATTGATCTCCTCCATCGTTTCGGAAGCGGGCACGCTGTCGAGATTGATCACACTCAAAGCCATTCCGCCTTGCTCGACACGGCTCAGAGACATTCCCGCGATATTTACATTATCTTTGCCGAGAATGTTTCCAACCGCTCCGACAATGCCCGGTTGGTCGCGATTTTCGAGAACCAACAACACGCCTTCCGGATTCGCTTCGACCGCTTTTCCGCGAATGCTGACAATCCTCGGAATATTGGCCGTCCCGATCAGAGTTCCGGCAGCAGAGGCGCAGATCTCACCATTTTGAAAAGCATCAACCTGAACCAGCTCCGTATAATCGCTCTCCTTGCTCGATTTTGTAACATCCATCTCAATTCCCAGCCGCTTAAGGACGACCGGCGCATTGACGAAATTCACTTCATCTCCGCTGATCTGAGCTAGATATCCTTTGATAATGCTCCGCGTCAGAGAATTCGCATCGAGATCGACGACTTTCCCACAATAAGTAAACTTCAGTTTCTCGATCGAATCGGGTCCAATCTGCTGAACCAACGTCCCGAGACGCGATCCCAATTCGAGATACGGTCCGATCTCCTTCAAAGTTTTTGCATCGATCGATGGCATATTGACCGCATTTCGGATCACGCCGCCAGCCAGCGCTTCGACCAGCGATTCCGCAACTTCAATTCCGACACTCTCCTGTGCCTCTTTCGTCGATGCACCGAGATGCGGCGTCAAAACAACATTCGGAAGTTTCCGCAGCGGACTATCCTTCGCCAACGGCTCTTCTTCAAAAACATCGAGTCCGGCCGCAGCCACTTTACCCGATTCGAGCGCCTCAATCAGCGCCGATTCCTTGATGATTCCCCCGCGCGCGCAATTAAAGACTCGGACGCCATCCTTCATCTTCTCAAACGCCGTCTCATCAATCATATATTTCGTCGTGCTCGTCAGCGGCATATGAACCGTTATATAATCCGACTCTTCCAAAAGAACATCGAGCTCGACCGATTCGATTTCGAGCGATTTCGCCCGACTCGGCGCCAAAAACGGATCGTAGGCAAGTACCCGCATTTGAAAGGCCCTCGCCCGACGCGCAACTTCCGCCCCGATCCGGCCAAGGCCGATTATCCCGATCGTTTTATTGCAAAGCTCGCTGCCGGAGAGACTTTTCCGAGCCCACTCGCCCTCGCGCATCGACGCAGCAGCTTGCGTAACCGGACGCGCCCCACAAAGCAAATGCGTCAACGTTAACTCCGCCGTTGCCACAGTATTCCCGGTCGGCGTATTCAAAACAACAACTCCCCGCTGAGTCGCCGCCTCGACATCGATATTATCGACGCCGACGCCGGCACGCCCGACCGCCTTCAAAAGCGGTGCCGCTGCAATGACTTCAGCAGTTATTTTCGTTTCACTCCGAACCGCGATTGCATGAACGTCCTTCACCAAATCCAGAATCTGCTCCGGGCTGGAACCATACGCTTCCACAACCTCAAAACCGTCCTGATTCTTCAGGTATTCGACGCCAACGGGGGAAATTCGGTCTGCAACTAATATTTTCATAAATCAAACCATCCATTCAAACGGTCTCTTCCAAAAGAATGCAAGCGTTGCCGCATCGTTTTATAAATATCAATCCAAACGATTCGATAAGGCCGAAGTCTTGAGAACAACTTTCCTTATATAAACCTCTCGAAGAAGATAAACGTGAACTTTTTAGTTACTATTAACCTTTTAGTTATCTTCCAAATTTCTCTGAAAGATAAGGCAACAGCATCTGACGCGGAACAAGCTCTTCTTCACCGGCCCGAAGATCGCGAACCTTCACCTGCTGTTGCGCCACCTCATCCTCTCCGTAAGTCAACGCAAAGCGGGCACCGCTTTGATCCGCAGTCTTAAACTGTCGACCAAAGCCGACTTGCCGAAAAGGATATTCAACACGATATCCAGCTTCCCGAAGGAGATAAATATCGCCGAGCGCAGCCTTTCGCTCCTCAGCTCCGCCAATAACAACATAAAGATCGGGACCACTCACATATTTCGGCATCAGTCCGCGATCCTCCAAAAGTTCCTGCAAAACGACGTCGCCAATCGCAAACCCGGTCGCCGGCAAATCAACTCGCGTCATTTTCTTTAACAAATTGTCGTAGCGTCCGCCTCCCGCAAGCGCCCTCAAGGTCCCTTTCCGATCAAATGCCTCAAAAACAAATCCGGTGTAATAAGCCAGACCGCGCACAATACCGAGATCGATCGCAACAAAATCACCGAGTCCCATCGCCTCGATTCCCTCCAAAAGAGTCCGCCAATCTTCGAGCCGTTTTTCCAACGCTTCCCGGGTCTCTTTGTCGGTCGAATGCGCTCGGAAAAATCTCTCCATCTCCTCGATCGTGCCGATTTCCCGCAACGTCTCAGCCTTGCTCCAGAAATCGCGGACCGCATCACCAAAAAAAGGACGGAGTTTTTCAATCGTAACCTCCTCCGGCTCGCGCCCGACCTTATCGACGATCTGCAAAATCGATGCGATCGGCCCCTCCTCAAAACCGATCCCGCGCAGGTAATAATACCAGAGGTCCCGGTCGCTCAATCGAACATAAAAATCGTGAGAACTCAGCCCAAAAGCTGTCAGAGTCTGAATCAAAAGCGCAATCAGCTCGATCTCCGCCGCCGGTCCCGGCTCACCGAAAATATCGGCGTTGAATTGATAAAAAGCCCGAAGCCTGCCGCGCTGCTGGCGCTCGTATCGATATTGTTCGCCAATCGAAAACCATTTGATCGGCCGCTTCAAGCTGTTCGCACGCGCACCGACCATCCGCGCCAAGCTCGGAGTCGTTTCCGGACGGAGCGCTACCTCGCGCCCTCCACGATCGGTGAATGAAAAGAGCTGGCTTACGATTTCATCTCCCGACTTCTCCCGATAGAGGTCGAGCGGCTCCAAAACCGCCGCCTCATACTCGGCAAAACCAAAACGGTTGGCGGTCAGACGCCATGAGCGGAAAAAATGATTTCGAACCGCGCACTCCTCCGGATAAAAATCCCGGAATCCCGGTAACGTTTCAAACATTTGGAAAACGATAACCGGTGCGCGGTGAGAGGGAAGAAAAAACCGTCCTTATTCGACTTCGTCAGGATCGAGCTTCGCCATATTTTCGCGAAGAATCTTACCAGCCTTGAACTTGACGACCGCTCGCTTTGGAATGACAACATCCGTCTCCGGTTTGTTCGGGTTGCGGCCGATTCTGGCCTTTCTCACCTGAACCTCGAAGACGCCAAAATTGCGAAGTTCGACGTTGTTGCCCGCCGCAAGAGACTCGGCGATCGTATCCAATGTCAATTGGACCGCTTCCCTGATATCCTTTTGCGGAAGGCCGGTTTTTTGATAAATCCGAAGGACAATATCGCGTTTTGTTAAATTCTGAGCCATATATGTTCCCTTTAGGGGCCGTTTATTGGTTAGTTGGCAAATATAAGTTATTCATAATCCATCGATTGCGTCAATCGCAAAGGAGAGAAAAAAAGAGAAAACCGCTAGATGAGTGATAAAGACGACAAAAATCCGTTCGAAGAGATGCAAAAGCAGATGCAGGAGATGTTTAAAAACACCGACATCTCGTCCGTTTTCGGACAAATGGGCGCAACTCCATCCGGCGCCGACGCAAAGCCGGAAGACCCCGAGGAGGACGAAAAAACATCCGAAATTCTTCGCCGGATCGAACACTTCAACCTGAAGCCGCGCGAGATCCGCGACTACCTCGACCGATTCGTCATCCGACAAAATGAGGCCAAAAAAGTCCTTTCCGTCGCCATCTGCGACCACTACAACCACGTTCGGCGCTGCATCGAAAATCCGCGCATCGCCGAAAAAGATTACGCCAAACAAAATATCATCCTCCTCGGGCCGACCGGCGTCGGAAAAACCTACCTGATGCGCTGCATCTCCAAATTGATCGGCGTCCCATTTGTCAAAGCCGATGCCACGAAATTTTCCGAAACCGGTTACGTCGGACACGACGCCGAAGATCTCGTCCGCGATCTCGTTAAGGCCGCCAACGGAAATGTCGATCTCGCCCAATACGGAATCATTTACATCGACGAAATCGACAAAATCGCCAGCGCCGTTTCCACCAACGGTGGCGGACGCGATGTTTCCGGGCGCGGTGTTCAGATCAACTTCCTGAAACTGATGGAGGAAACCGATGTCAATCTCTTCAGCCAGACCGATATCCTGGGACAAATGCAGGCGATGATGAGCATGCAACGCGGCGGCAAACAGACCAAAAAAACGATCAACACCCGCCACATTCTCTTTATCGTCAGCGGCGCTTTTGCCCGCATGGGCGAACTCGTCAAACGGCGGGTCGAAAGCACACAAATCGGTTTTTCAACCGCTCCGACGGATATTCAGGACGAAACCGACTACCTCAAACTCGCACGGACACCCGACTTCATCCAATACGGCTTCGAACCGGAATTCATCGGCCGTCTTCCAGTCCGCGTTGCCTGCGAATCACTCAACAGCTCCGATCTCGAAAAAATTCTTCTCCAATCCGAAGGAAGCATCCTCAGCCAATATAAATCCGATTTCAAAGGCTACGGAATCGAACTCGAAATTACTCCCGATGCGATCAAGGAAATCGCTTCCCGCGCCGAAGCGGAGAAAACCGGCGCCCGTTCCCTGATGACCATCCTCGAAAGAGGCCTGCGCGACTTCAAATTCGAACTTCCCTCAACTTCAATCAAATCCCTGAAAATCGACCGGGCAGCGATCCTCGATCCGCAAACAGCGCTCAAAAACCTCCTGCGGGAAAACCAATCGGAGCAAAGAGCGGTCCTCGCGGCCGAAGTCGAAAAATTCGCCGAACGTTTCCGAAAGGAATACAACATCAAACTCCAATTTACCCCGGAAGCAGTCGAGAAACTGGTTGAAATCAGCCTCGCCGAAGGAAAAACGATCCGCTCTCTTTGCGAAACCCGTTTTCACGATTTTCATCACGGCCTCAAACTGATTTCCGGAAATACCGGCCGCACGGAATTCACAATCACACCGGAAGTCGTCGAAAATCCCGATCGCGAGCTCTCCCAATGGGTCGTCGAAACTTACCAAAAGGAAGAAACCTAATGGCAATCGAGAAAATTTCCGGCCAAACCGACGCAAAACCAGAAACTTCCTCGCCCGATCCGGAAGCAGTAAATTCCATGTTCGGCCGCATCGCCCATCGCTACGATGCCGCCAACCACCTGCTCAGCGGCGGAATCGATTTCCTCTGGCGCCGACGCCTGATTCGCGAAGCGGCCCGCTGCCAGCCAAAGACCGTCATCGACCTCGCCACCGGCAGCGGCGATGTCGCCTTTGCGCTAAAGAAAAACCTCCCGCCCGAAACAAAGGTCATCGGCGCCGATTTCTGCGAACCGATGCTTGCTGAAGCCGAAAAAAAGAAAGCCGCCAATGAGCTTTTTCACGACATCGAATTTCTCCAGGGCGATATTTTGGCACTTCCATTTGACGACGAAACCGCCGACCTCATCACGATCGCGTTTGGCCTTCGGAATCTCGCCGACCGACATCGCGGCCTTCAGGAAATGAAACGGGTTCTCCGTCCGGGCGGAACCTTGCTCGTGCTCGAATTTACACAACCAGCCCGAATGCTCCGACCCTTTTATTACTTTTACCTCCGGCACATCCTTCCGCGCTACGCCGGACTGATCTCGGGCGACCGCGCCGCGTACGATTACCTAAACAATTCGATCGGCGCGTTCCCCGACAAAGAAAAAATGAGCGCCGAAATCCGTGCAGCCGGCTTCAAAAACATCACCGCTACCGGCCTCACCGGCTCTATCGTGGCGCTCCACAAGGCT
>DATGSL010000302.1:0-4341 GCA_035302665.1 Opitutales bacterium
AAAACTGCCTCGGCTGCAGCGCTCCGTTTTTGTTCGGGCAAAATGGTTTTTGTCGATTCAGGATTAAGCGAAACCGATGTCAGTCGCTCGCGCCGCAGATATTTGCGCGCAACCCGCTGGAGATCGTCAGGAGTCACCGATGCGAGCTGTTCGAGAAAAACCCGTGGATAATCGAGATCGCCGAAAACGACTTCGGCTACACCGATCCGGGCCGCCTGACCTTGGACGGTTTTTCGCACGTTGACCTCTCCGACGAGTGCTTGGCGGATCGTTTTCTCGATCAACTTTTCCGGGATTCCGTCGTTGATAACTTTTTGCAATTCCCGCCAAACCGCGTCGGCGGCGCGCGCTCGCTTGTCAGGATCGGTCGTGAAAGAGATGTAGAAAAGCCCGGCCGAACCCGGATTCCAAGTAGCGGCACTAATTTCGTGAACGACTTCTTCGTCGTCGCGAAGATTTTTCCACAAAATCGAACTGTTTCCGCGTCCGAGAATGTTCGCAAGAATCGTCAATGCCGGAGAATCGGGATGGGCGATTCCGGGGATCTTATAACCGAGTCCGCTGTGCGATACCTGCACATCAGCAAAGTTTTTCACCTGTCGGAAACCGAGTTGCTCCGGTTCGTTTGGAATAAAAACCGGCGCGATTTTTCGGCGTGGTAAATGTCCGAAATGCGTTTCCGCTTCCTTTCGACATTCCTGAGCCGTCATGTCGCCGGCGATCACGAGGACGGCGTTGTTCGGGACGTAGCGCGCCCGATAGTAGCTCAAAAGCTCCTCGTGCGTAACCGATTCGAAGATCTCGCGATGGCCGATGACCGGAGCTCGATACGGATGTTCGCGAAAGGCGGTTTCAAAGAGCGTTTGCGAAAGTTCGGACAGCGGATCGTCGAGATACATGTCGATCTCGCGCAAAATCACCTCGCGCTCCTTTTCCACTTCCGCTTCCGGCAAGCTGGAATGAAAAACCGCATCGGAAAGAATATCGAGCGCGACCGACGAATGTTCGCTCGGGATATCGATGTAGTAAACGGTCCGGTCGAAGGTCGTGTAGGCATTCATCGAACCTCCGTTCGACTGAACGAGATTCGAGATTTCGCGTCCGGCCCGTTTCTCCGTGCCCTTGAAAAGCATATGTTCGAGGAAATGGGAAAGTCCCGAGCCGAGATGTTCGCCTTCATGAATGCTCCCGGTTTTCACCCAAACCTGAACGGAAGTGAGCGGCGTGCTGTTTTCCTCTTTAAAAACGACAACCAAGCCGTTCGGCAAAACGAATCGTTCCACCTCCTCCTGAAGTAAAACATCAAGGATACGATTGGAGGCGTTCGCAAAAATCGTTGAAGACATAAAATAATTTGCGCTCAGGCAGCTGTTAAAATGACCTTAAAATCAGTTATTATCGGTCGAGCGGCCGCTTTTTTTGGCGCGTTTGCTCTCCGGGAGAAAAGGATCGCAAAAAGCTTCCTCGAAATCATATCCGTCGGCAAAATCCTCCAGGCTATCCTCCTTTGTTTTGCCGAGAATTCCATAATCGATGAGCTGGAAAACGATTTCTCCGAAATGAAGAGTCACCTCGATGCCCCATTCGGAAAGGAGGGTTTTCGTCATCGGTCCGTATTGTTCGAGCGCAAATTCGCGAATTCCTTCGAGCAATTCTTGACCGGTAACATGGCGCGTTGTCGGCCGAGGCGTTTCCTCCTGGCGCTTGCGAATGGTAAAATCGAGAGCCTCTTGGACAAACCGATAGGCTCCTTTTCCAAAACGGGAATCTTCTTTGCGAATTAAATCGACGACGTCCGAAAATTGCTGCTCCTGCATCATAGATGTCCGTGGCTCATTCTGGCCGGTTCACAAGGAAAGACCTGAAAAATCGTCCGGGGTTTCCCTGATCATCCGCAAAGCTAGAGGAGTTTTGTCCGGAAGAGCAAAATTAAAATTTGAAGCGAAGGGCAAATTGGATCAGCTTCAAAGGGTGAAAATGAGCGACCACGATCATCATCACATCGACCCGAAAGCGGCTTTAACGGCGGCACTGGAAAAGCTTCGGGGCGAAGGTTTGCGGATAACGAAACCGCGGAGGGCGATCTTAAAAACACTTCTGAAACTCGAAAAGCCGGCGACGATTGAGGAAATCCATCAGCAGCTGGAGCCGGGACTCTGCGATCTGGCGACCGTTTACCGCTGTTTGGCCACTTTTGAGAAACTGGCTCTGGTCCGGCTCTGTCATTTTCGCGACGGCACGAGCCTTTACGAGATCGACCGCGGCCCCGATCACCAACATCACATCGTCTGCACCGCTTGCAACAAGGTTGAAACGCTCGATTTTTGTGTTGTTGAGGGACTCGAACGCCTCGTGCGCGAGCGCGGCTATCGAAATGTTTCGCACCTGCTCGAATTTTTCGGCATCTGCGGCGATTGCGTCGGAGAAACCGGCACTGCCTGATCAGCCGTCAGGATTTTCCCAAATTTTCTTTAAGTCGACCAATCCAGGAATCAGTGCGGGCAGATGCGGATGACGAAAGAAACCGTCCTCTTCGATGAATCCGCCGGTTCCAAATCCGGCCGCCCGATCCTCCGGTTGCCAGCGGGAAGCCCATCGCAGATTCGCTTCGAAGCCGATCGACGTCTCGAAAGCCGATGAGAAAATCAACCGCGGCCGCAGAGCCGGTAAAAGAGCAACGCCTTCTCGAAGCGCGCCGAAAACCGCTGGTTTCACAACGTAAAGGCCGCGCCAACCTCGATTGTGAGCCGCTTCGAATTGACGGGCATTCCCGACCGATTCATCGAGCGCGATCGGAGTTCGAAATCGTTCCAACAAGCGATTCATTTCATTAAATTCGGACGGAGCCATCGGCTGTTCGAGAAATTCCGCTTCGTTTTCGTCGAGAAATTCGAGCCAATCGATCGTCTCCTCAAGGGAAAGGCCTCCGTTGGCATCGAGCCGAAAACGGATTTTGTTCGGTGCCGCCGCTTTCAACTTGCGAAAGATTTCCTGTTCGACCTTCAAACGGCCAACCCCGATTTTCCATTTGAAAGTCGTGAAACCGCCTTCGATTTGCCCAGGAAGGGATTCTAGAGCCGCCTCCCCCGCTGGCAGAAGTCCGGCAACAGCAACTTTTCGCCGGGGCAATTCAACCGAATCTTCGCGAAAGGCGGCCATCGCGGAATCGACGCCGAACCGGCAGGCGGGCAATTCACTGATTGCACCGAGTCCGCTGCGGAGGCCTTTCCCGGAAAGCGCGTTTAAAAACTCTTCGGCCTCCTCCAGAGTTTCCGAACCGATCCAAGGAATCGGCGCGACCTCGCCGTAACCTGATTGGCCCTCCTGATCGGTGATCCGGATCAGAAATCCTTCCCTTTCGCGCCGAAGGCCGTGAGCGGTTTGAAACGGTTGCTTAAAAAGTCGTCGATATCTGCGGATTTCAACCTGATGATTCATGCGAAAAAATGCGCCGGACGTTGTGCCAGACGTTACAAAGCTCGATTTGTTGAGAAAAAATTGAATAATGAGTCATTGAACTCCTTCGAAATTTCGTTCACCTATTCACTATGAAGGATCCGGCAAGGACAAGTGCAGAGGAACTCGACGCCAATTTCTTCCAATCGGCCGAGGTTTTTTTCCGAAACAATGCTCACGTCGCGCTCACGTTCGACGACGTTTCTTTGGCGACCCGCCATTCCGAGATTCTACCGAAGGAAACGAATCTCGGGACGAGCATTTCAGACTCGATCAAACTTCACATTCCGATTCTGTCGGCCGATATGGACACGGTTACCGAGGCGCCGATGGCGATTGCGCTTTCGCTAAACGGCGGCATGGGACTGATCCATTACAACATGCCGGCGCGGGCACAGATCAAGGAAGTTTCGCGGGTCAAACGCCACATTCAAGGATTGATCCAGGATCCGATTTCAATTTCTCCGGATCGGCATGTCGGCGACGTTCTCGATCTGATCGCCAAAAAATCGTACGCCTTCCGCACCTTTCCGGTTGTCGACGAGAAAGGAAAACTTCTCGGTCTGCTCTCCGGAAAAGTCGTCAAGGAACGCTACCGAAACCTTTCCGTCAGCCGTGCGATGACGCCCCGCGAGAATCTCGTCACTTTGCGCGAGGCTGAGATCACTCCCAATCCGATTCAGGTAGCTGATCGTTTTTTTACGGAACATATTGGGATTCACAAACTTCTCGTCGTCGACAATGAAGATCGCCTCCGCGGTCTGCTGACTCTTTCCGATGTGGAAAGAATTCTCGCCGAGGAGAAATCTCATCGCAAATCGAGCCGGGATTCTTCGTTTCGCCTGATGGTCGGAGCCGCCATTGCGCCCGTTCGCGATTCATCGG
>DATGSL010000303.1:0-5518 GCA_035302665.1 Opitutales bacterium
AAAAAACTTCCCCGACCTCGTCCGCGCCGGAATCTCTATCAACGCCTGCTCCCTCGACCAGCTCGAACGGTTTGGATCCGCTTTTCCCGGCTCCCCGATCGGCATTCGTTTCAATCCCGGACTCGGCTCTGGGCACAGCAACCGCACCAACGTCGGCGGCCCCGGATCGAGCTTCGGAATCTGGCACGAAAAAGCCGACAAAGTCCGCGAAATCGCCGAAAAGCACCAGCTGGAAATCGTCCGGATTCATACCCACATCGGTTCCGGCACCGATCCCGCCGTCTGGGCCCACGTCGCCGAACTCAATCTCACCGTCCTCCGACAATTTCCCTCCGTCTCCGTTCTCAACATGGGCGGCGGTTACAAGGTCGGACGGATGTCAGGCGAATCTTCGACCGACCTTCTCCCGATCGGACAAAAACTGGCCGAAGGGCTCGAAAAACTGGCCTCCGAAACCGGCCGCAAAATTAAAGTCGAAATCGAGCCCGGCACACTCCTCGTTGCAAACGCAGGCGCCATTGTCAGCACCATTCAGGATCTCGTCGATACCGGCGCAAATGGACACACTTTTCTCAAACTCGACACCGGCATGACCGAGATTCTCCGCCCTTCCCTCTACGGCGCTCAACATCCGCTCATCGTCATTCCTTCAAACGATTCCAACACTTCCGAAACCGCCGAATACCTCGTCGTCGGACATTGCTGCGAATCGGGCGACATTCTCACTCCCGCGCCCGACGCCCCGGAAGTTCTTCATCCGCGAACCTTCCAAAAAGCCGCGATCGGCGATCTTCTCGTTATCGAAGGAGCGGGCGCCTACTGCTCCGCGATGCCGGCAAAAAACTACAATTCCTTCCCCGAAGCTCCGGAAATTCTCCGCCGCTCCGACGGTTCCTTCGACCTCATCCGCAAACGACAAACCCTCGCTCAAATGATCGCCAACGAAGTGCCGCTTGCATGAGCAAATCCGCGCGTTACCGAATCAACAGTTCTATTCGTTCTTAATGAGGACAAAATGAGCGGAAACCTTCCATCCGAGCCACCGCCCGTCGTCGAAGTCCGAAACCTACGAAAAACCTTCGGCAAATTTGTCGCTGTCGACGATCTCTCATTTGAAATCAAGCCAGGCGAAATCGTCGGCCTCCTCGGCGCAAATGGCGCAGGAAAAACGACCGCGATCCATATCCTCCTCGGATTGACCACTGCGACCGCCGGCTCGGTCCGCCTCTTCGGTCTCGATATCGCCAAACATCGCTCGGAGATCCTGCAACGCTGCAACTTCTCGTCCGCTTACAGCAATCTGCCGATGAATCTGCGCGTCTGGGAAAACCTTCGGATCTTTTCCCTCCTCTACAACGTCCGCGACTGGAAAAGGAAATCGCGCAAACTGATGGAGGCATTTGAAATCGATCATTTACGCAACCACATTAGCGGCCATCTTTCTTCGGGCGAAACGACGCGCCTGAATCTTTGCAAAGCGCTCCTCAACGACCCCGAACTCCTGCTCCTCGATGAGCCGACCGCCAGCCTCGATCCCGACATGGCCGACAAATTGCGAAAAACCCTTCGCCAACTCCAGAAAGAACGGAACATCGCGATGCTTTATACCTCGCACAACATGCGCGACGTTCACGAGGTCTGCGATCGCGTTTACTTCGTCCGCCGCGGCAAGATCATCGGAAGCGGAACACCGAACGAAATCGTAACGCAGTTCGGACAAAAATCGCTGGAAGAAGTCTTCATCGCCGTCGCACGAAGCGAGGAGGAGCCGTTATGAATTTCCGCCGCGTTCTCGGAATGTCTCTTCGATACGCTTACCTTTATAAGCGCAGTCTTCCCCGCCTTTTTGAGATCGTCTTCTGGCCGATCATGGACCTCCTCGTTTGGGGTTTTCTTACCGCATATCTGATCCAAGCAACGGAAGATCCACCGGTCTTCATAACCTTCCTGATCGGCGCATTGATCTTCTGGGACATCATGTTCCGGTCGCAACAAGGCATCACCCTTCCCTTTCTCGAAGACATGTGGGGACGGAGTATTTTAAACGTTTTCATTTCGCCGATACGACCGGTCGAAATGTTGGCAGCCACGATTGTAGTCGCTCTTTTAAAAATTGGATTCTCGACCGCGCTTCTCGCCACCCTCGCCTACAGCTTTTATTCGTTCGAACTATTATCGATCGGCCTTTACCTCGTGCCATTTTTTGCAAACCTCCTGATCACCGGCTGGGCGGTCGGACTGGTAACGACAGCCCTGATAATCCGCTGGGGACAGGCCGCCGAAGCTCTCGCCTGGGGCGTGCCATTTTTGCTCCAACCCTTTTCCGCGGTCTTCTACCCGGTGGCCGTCCTGCCCGCTTGGCTCCAGCCGATTTCACTCGCCCTCCCGACGACCCATGTTTTCGAAGGAATGCGGGAAGTCATCGTCAACGGCTCGGTTTCCACATATCACCTCATCGGCGCATTCGGACTGAACCTCCTCTGGGTCGCTGCGGCAGGAATCTACTTTCATTGGATGCTCGGCAACGCCAGAAAACGCGGATTGCTCGCAAAACTCGGAACGCAGTAAACCGACTTTCCACGAGTCCATTTCGTAAATCTTAATCGCCCCGAAAGACGCGAGGATCAACCGCTCTTCCGCAGCTCCCTCCCCTTTTCTCCCTTGTCTCATTCCCGTTTGATGACATAACCCTAAGTCAAACTACTCATCCCGGGCGATCCACCCGGCCCTGAAGAGCAACCCCCTCTTCTCCGCATGCCGCACCTCATCGTTAAGATAAACGCGCAGTTTGCAAAATCGTCCTCCTTAAAAGCTTCCGACATCAAAAATACTGGAATAACTAGACAAAGAAGCCGTAAACATTTATGTTGACGTGATACTCGATCTACAGGAAATTCCCGGACTTTCTCAGAACGATCAAACACACTGGCAGATCCGCGTTCTGGTGATCGAGATCGAGGGTCAACGGAAATCACCAGCGCTCGCCCAGACATGAGAAGACCGCCGTGGTCGTTTGCACGAATGACTACTGGAAAGGTCGAGGGAACCAGAATCAAGCCTTTAACCTGTGCAATCAGTTGAAGAACCTCTACGAAAAACAATACCCCGAGCCTAAGAATGAACAAGAAAAACGAAGAAATCCGAAACGCCGCTGAATCTCTTTCGCCAGAACTGAAGGCCCTCTTGGCCGCGACCCCGTTGATAGAAAACCTCGACTTGAAGGAAATGGCCGAGGCCGCACGGGAATTGGACCGCAGTCCGGAACATATCGCGGAGACACGGAAAGCCGCCTTCGTGGAAGATGTTCTCCGGGCTCTGGACGAGGAAAAAATCGCCAAAAGTGAATTGGCTCGTCGCCTCGGCAAAACCCGGCAGCAACTCTCCTATATGCTCAACGAAGAGAAGCTGAACAACTTCACGATCGAGACGATGTCGGCTATCGCCGCTGCCCTCGACCGTCATCTGCTTGTCCGCATGCTGAGTCCCGATGAGCGAGTGAGCATCCATTCGGTCACCGCCAAATACGCTACTCTGCGGAAGAGCCGGTTCAGAATCGATGATTGGTCCTCCCAAACCGATACCGCGGGTATGGATGATGCCGCGCCCTCCGCAAAACCTTTCGAGTTCGCCGCATGAACCAGCCCGCCATTCATCTCGAGGAATATTACCTCGAAAAAGTCCTGATTGAGCGCCGCGAACCGGAAGTGCCCGGCGATCAAATCATCGTCGCTTTTGATTTTGATTATCGCGTCCAGCGAAACGCGAACGATCCAAATTTATTTCTGCTTACCTTCATCGTTCGAGACGATCCCAAGGCCAAAGCCCCTTTCCCCCAAATCTACAAGCTAGATCTAAGAATTCAGGGAATTTTCCGGTTCAATGAAGGTGTAGAGGATGCGGACATGCAATATCTGATTCGTGTCAATGGCGGAACCATCCTTTACGGGATCCTTCGCGGAATGCTGACAACGATAATGGGCGCTTTTCCTGAAGGCCGCATCAACCTTCCAACCGTTATGATGGAAGATGTTGTGCGACGAATAGAAGAACGCCGAGCTTCCAAAGCTCCCACCCGGAAATCCACAGTATCCGAAAAAGAAAAACCGTCTGAAAAATCGCCAAAGAGAAACCCAAAGAAAGCGTCCAAGACCATCGAAAAACCCTCCGGGAAGACGAAACCGAACAAAGACTAAATCTGGAAGCTCTGCCGATTCTTCACCCCATCGCTCCGGATGCTCCCTTCCCTTTTCTCCCTTGTCTCATTCCCGTTTGATGACATAACCCTAAGTCAAACTACTCTTCCCGGGCGATCCGCCCGGCCCTGATCTTTAACCGTGACCAAGCCGACCACAAACCTACCCGTCCATGAACATTCGGCAACTGGCGGAAATGGCCACAACGATCAAACCAGAAGAAGGGACGCAAAAATGAGCAAATATACCCAACTTGTAGTCTTAGACGAAACGGTTCGCGTTCAGAAAATCGACAAGGCCGATTACATTTCGTTGACAGATATTGCTAAGTTCAGAAATCCGGATGCCCCCGCTGACATTATCAAAAATTGGCTCCGCACCAGGAGCACGATTGATCTGCTTGGCCTCTGGGAGAAGCTGAATAACCCGGATTTTAAACTGGTCGAATTCGACCAGTTTAGATTTCAGGCAGGTGAAAATGCCTTTGTCCTATCGCCAAAGAAGTGGATCGAAACAACTCAGGCGATTGGCTTGCTTTCCAAATCAGGACGCTACGGCGGCACCTTCGCTCACCGAGACATTGCTTTCGAATTTGCCTCCTGGATCTCTATTGAGTTCAAGCTTTACCTGATCAAAGAGTTCCAGCGCTTGCAAGAAGCCGAGCAGAAGCAACTCGGCTGGGACGTGAAGCGCAACCTCACCAAGATCAACTACCGCATCCACACCGACGCGATTCAGACGAATCTGATTCCGCCCGAGCTGACCGGCAAGCAGGTCAGCCTGATCTACGCCAGTGAGGCAGACGTCTTGAATATGGCTCTTTTTGGCCAGACGGCAAAGGAATGGCGCGATGCCAACCCGGGTGAAAAGGGAAACGTCCGCGATCAGGCCAACGCCTCGCAACTCGTCTGCCTCGCCAACCTCGAAAACCTGAATGCCCTTTTCATCAACGAAGGAATGACGCAAGCAGAACGATTAAAGAAACTCAACCGCATCGCCATTGAACAGATGGAAATCCTCACCAGCGATTACAACCTCAAACGACTGAAAGGGAAACGTCATGATTGAACAGACACAATTCTCCCTGCGAGGACGAAATCCTGATGTCCTCACCTGCATCGCGAACCTTTCCAACGACAAGGTTTTTACGGCGCCCGAATTTGCCACCAAGATGCTCGATACGCTTGCTGAGGCTCGGGCAGCCCGTGAAAACGCTTGATCATGCCACATCACCCTAGAAACAAGCCTATTCCACCACTTCTTTTTATGTAAAACACGGGATAACCGCCCCGAAAAAAGCTAAGATCAACCGCTCTTCCGCAGCA
>DATGSL010000304.1:0-4974 GCA_035302665.1 Opitutales bacterium
TTTTGCACCTACCGGAACGTAAGGATCGATAATGTTTTGGCGCGTGCCGGGAACTTCGCGCGGACGTCCTTTTCCGGAAACTTCGATCAGCGTACGTTTGGTTGCGCCGGAGGCGATGAGAATCGTTCCGGCCTCATCCTGGCCTTCACCGCGGATGACGATTCCGCTCGCCGAAACCGTGAGCTTGCCGTCGATTGTGTAGGTTCCACGTTTTAGCAAAAGAGCTCCGCGGAAACCGTTCGAATCCCGGTCGAGCATCGCCAATTTGTCGATCGCCGCTTGGATCTGTCCTGTATTGTCACCTTCAACCGGCGTGAGCGTAATTTTTACCGGAACATCCGGGATCGCGACGCCACCGCCTCCGTAGCCGGCATTTGAAAAGTCGGGAATTCGGTTTCCGCGCTCGTCGGTTTCGTAGATCAGGTTTCCGTTTTCCCCTTGGTAAACCCAACGTTTTTCGATCTCCAGCTCAGGCTCGGCTCTTTCGCTTTCGGCTTCCCGCACATCCGCTTGTTGCGAACAACCGGCAAGGAAAGCAACAAGAGCTAAAGTCGCGAATGGAAAAACGAATTTACGCAGAAGCCAATTTTTCGAAGGAGTCATTGAGAGCCTGGGAGACGTCCGATGGATCCAACATCGGAAGGGAGAGATCGAAAAGGTCGGCAATCGCTGTGGAAGCAAATTTCCACGCTTGATCGATCTCGACGCCGGTCCAGCGGGAAAAGTTTGCCACTCCGCGTCCGAGAGAGAGGGAGGAACCGGCGAAATTCGTTCGGCCGGGCTGGCGCACAACTCCGTCATCTCCGACTTCCAGTTCGAGCTGGCCCAAACGATAATGTCCATTTGGAGCGCCTGCTGCAGCCATGCAGTCGGAGGTCAGAATAACTTTATCCAACGGTTTTCCGCGAAAAAGATTTTTGAGTGCGTGCGGTGGGATGTGGATTCCGTCGGGAATGAGGCAGGCGATCAACTCGTCGCGTGCGAGCAGACGCTGAATGATATTGTCGTGACGGTGCATTTCGCCCGGACAGCCATTGCCGAGATGCGTGCACATCTTCGCGCCGGCTGCGATCGCGCGGTCGATTTCCTCCTCGCTCGCATCGGTATGACCGAGCGAAACGACTGTGCCTTTTTTCGAAACCTCCGTTGTAAATGCGTCGCTTCCATCCCATTCGGGAGCGAGCGTGACGATGCGGATATTTCCGCCGGCGGCATCTTGCAGGCGTTGAAATTCGGCCAGATCGGGCGCCTTCATCTTCGATGCCGGATGGGCTCCGTGAAAACCGGGCTTTGGGCTCAGATACGGGCCTTCGATATGGTAACCGGGAATCGATTCGGCGAGAAGCGGATCGGCTGCCCGATATTTTTCGATCTGTTCGAACTTTTTGCAGAGCGAATCGATTTCGTCGGTGATCAGCGTCAGGAAAATCCGGTGAATGCCCCGCTTGCGTGTTTCGCGGATTGCGTGCTGAAGCTGTTGAAGAGTGAGGTCAGGCTGTTGGAAATCGACCCCGGCGAAACCATTAACCTGTAAATCAAAAAGAGCCGGAAGTGGCGCTTGAGCTTGAAAATCAGTCATGAGAAGAATCGGTCGATCCACCGACCGTATTGTTTGATTTTGGCCGACAGAAAAGGGGAAGGGGTCGTCGCACTTCTGTCGGTAAATCCGGAAAAAGGAGGCAGGTTTTGCGGATTGCAAAACCTGCCTTGAGCTATTCTGAAATTTTTAAGATTGGATGCTTACACGGTCGGCTCCCAGCCCGGCTCGTATTCACGGGTCCAGAATTTCATTGCATCCTGGTCATCGAGAATATGTCCGTTGCTGGTGTCGCAATTCAGAGTGCGACCGGTTCTTTGAGCGATATTTCCGAGCTGCTGCATCACGGTGGTGATATGGGCGCCGCGGATATCGCTGCGCGGAGTGCCGCCGTTGCGGATGCAGTCGAGGAAATTGTTGACGTGAACGGCGTCGCGCTCGAATCCCCAGCGTTTGCCTTCCGGTGTATTGTCGGTGACGTGTTCGATTTCCCGGCCATTTTTTCCGTAAATGCGGTAGGAATTGCCGCCATCAATCGTGATCGAGCCTTCTTCGCCGTGGAAACTGACGCCGAAACCGCTTCCCATCGCACCGAGACGGTTGCAGGAAAATCCTTCCCAAGTGATCTGTTTGCCTTCCTCGTATTCCCAGCAGATCATCTGCGTGTCGGGTGTTTCCCAGTCGTCGTTATGGTACAAACGTCCGCCGGAGGAAGTTACGCGGGTCGGATAATCGACTTGGAGACCCCAGCGGGAAAGGTCGATCGAGTGGATCGCGTTGTTTCCGGCCTCGCCGGTTCCCCAGTTCCAGAACCAGTGCCAATTGTAGTGAAGAATGTTATCCTTGTACGGACGGCGCGGGGCTGGACCTTGCCAAAGTTCGTAATCGAGCCACTCGGGGACGGCGACTTCCTTGCCGATACCGATCGGTGGACGGGCATTGGCGTACCAGCTGCGGGAGTGAAAAACTTCGCCGATCGCGCCGCTTTGCACCCGCTCGATCGCTTCCCGAACCCGAGGCCAGGAACGGCGCTGATTGCCGACCTGGACGACACGGTTGTATTTTTTGGCGGCTTCGATCAAAAGTTCGCCTTCGCGCGGACTGTGGCTGCACGGCTTTTCAACGTAAACGTGTTTGCCGGCTTTCAGGGCAAGAATCGCCATCGGTGCGTGCCAATGGTCGGGCGTGGCGATCATGACGGCATCGACATCGGGATCTTCGAGGATTTTTCGAAAATCGCCTTCGGCCTTCGGCTGCTTGCCTTGGGTTTCGGTGTAGAGGGCAATCGTCCGCTCCATCGCACGCGTATCGACGTCGCATACGTAAGCGACCTCGCTGCCCGGAACGCTGGCAAAGACGTTCCCGACCGTGCGTCCGCGGGCATTTACGCCGATGGCGGCTGTCCGGATCAGATTACTCGGAGCATTGCTGGCTTCGAGAGAACTGAGCTTGCCCATGAGTCCGAGTCCGAGACCGGCGACTGCAGTTTGTTTAATAAAATGACGGCGACTGACAGATAGTTTACTCATTTTTAGAATGTTTTTCGAGGGTTTCCGCGATCGAGACAGGGACGCCACCGAGGCGTTTACTCTCGTCGGCTGCTTCCATAAAGGCAAAAAGCTCGAGTGTTTCTTCGGCTGAAACCGGCGGAACGCCCGTGCGGAAAAACTTTTCGATCTCGGTGACGAGTTCAAAATAGCCGGCTCCGGCAGGACGATCGGCGACTCCGGTTGTTCCGAAAGCGATGACGCGGCTTGGCGTGCGGGCGTTCCGCAGGCCGCGGAGCGTTCCGACGCGTCCGCCGGACCAGATTCCTGTAACAACATCGGTGTCGGGCGTGTGCGTGCGAACGACCGTTTCAACGCCGGTGCCGAGAATGGTAAAAAGGGCTTCGGCTGGGTGAATACCGTACCAAAAGAGATCGGGGTGGTGCGGTTCCAAGTGTGCCGGTCCGTACGAGATGGCTCCTTTCAGTTCACCGAGATCCATTTCCTGAAGTTCGCGAACTCCTTTGTAATAGCGGAAGGAGGAAGCAGTGAAAACCGGAACACCGGCTTCTTCGGCGAGGCGGTAAATCTCGATCGCATCGGCGAGCGATCCTGCGACCGGTTTATCGATAAAAACTGGCAGTCCTGCGGCGATCACCGGCCGGACTTGTTCGAGGTGTGGACGGCCGTCAACGCTCTCCAGCATAACTGCATCGACTTGTTCGCAAAGCTCTTCGATCGAATCGACAATTTTGACGCCGAATTCATTTTGAAGAGTTTCCGTATAGCCGTCGACGCGGGACCAGCTCGACTCGATATCGGGACTTCCGCCTTTGTATGCGGCGACAACCCGGGCTCCCGGAACGTGATCTTTGCGTTCGCTGTCGTTGAACATCCGTGTGAAGACAACGACATGAGAAGTGTCGAGTCCGATCATCCCGACGCGAATTTCGTCAGTCTTGGCAGAGGCTGACGAGAAGGTCAGGAGTACGAGAAGGGAAGCAATGGTGAGGAGTTTCATTGTGTGGACAATCGTGCAGGAGAGAGCGCCGTGGATGCAACTTTTTCTTTCGGGTATTTTGGTACTTTAAGAAAAGAGTGTGTGGAAAGGCGCCCGATAAAGGTTGCGGAGGAAACGTTTTCGCATTGAATTGTCTCTTTTGAACCGTATCATCTTGGTTATGAAAAGAATGATCTGGATCCTGCCCCTCGTTTTTGCTGTAGCTGCCTGTGAACCGGTGAAGGAAGGCGCTTCCGAGGCTGTCAATGCGCCGACTGATTATATCGGAGCAAACGTTCGGGCCAAACAGCAGGCGGAGGTGACGACAGCGGTTTCGCAAGTGAACAACGCGATCCGGATGTTTCAGGCCGGCGAAGGGCGGTTGCCGAGAAATATTGGGGAACTGGTCACGGAAGGATATTTGCCCGCGGTGCCGACTCTTCCCAAAGGTGCTTCTTATAATTACAATCCGCAGACCGGTCAGCTCAGCATCGACGGTTATTGATTTTGCCGTCATTGGCTGCCGGGGGGGTGAAAACCTGCCAGGATGGGCCCAGCTTTCTGCCCTGAATTTTTGGGCGATCGGAAAAGCGTTGTCCCGGGTTGGGAAAAGATGTGCTTTTGGCGCCGTGGGAGGGGTTTGCGAGATTTGTCCGGTCAAAATCGGATGGGAAATCGAAGGAAGTTCCGGTGATCGAATGTTCATGTTAGGGGAATCGCTAATGGCGGTTCGGTTTATACCTTGATCTTTTCTCGGCAGTCGGCTCGTTGTGGATCTTTGGCGAATTGAGGTATCCTCGTGGTCAATTATTCAACAGCCAGCGCTCCGTGTTTCCTTATCATTACCGAATAGTCAGACGTCCTTTTCTCCTCGCCATCGGGACATCTGAAGAGCCTGTGCTTTCGAAGGGCCTTGATTTGATCTTTGCATGAAAATCAGCGTCATCATT
>DATGSL010000305.1:0-8378 GCA_035302665.1 Opitutales bacterium
GAAATCGCGAATATCCATCGCCGCCGAAACGGTTCCAGCGATCGGCAAAAACAACAAAGCAAGAGAGAGAGTTCGAATTTTCGTCTTCATCAACACTTGTTTAACGCAAAAACAACAGCTCTGTCAGGCTCTTCCCAAAAAAACCGACTTAAATATTTGCACGAAAAGATTGTTTTTGCCGGAAAGCGGAGGATTTCGGCCGAGCACTCCTTCTTCTGGCTTGCAGATTGTGCGCGCCTATTCTCGATTGGTTAAATGGATATTTGGTTCAACCTCGCCGCAGAGATCGATCAGCGGACGAAATCAGCCGCCGATACGCTTGAAGATTTTGACGATTCCTTCGCTCCCGGAATTCGCCTTGCCGATCCGCGTTTTGGTGATTTCCAAGCAAATGGTGTTCTGGCATTTGCAAAAAAGAACCAAAAAAATCCGCGCGAACTCGCCCAAAAACTGATCGATGCCCTCGCAAAAACCGACATCGATCCAGCGCTTCTAAAAATTGAAATCGCTGGACCGGGCTTTATCAATTTCACCTTCACCCCACAATTTCTGACCGAATGGCTGCGGAAATTCCGGAGCGCCGATGACCTTCACGAAGCAGCTTCCGCGATCGAAAGCGGCCGACGGATCGTCGTCGATTATTGCTCGCCGAACACCGCCAAACAGATGCACGTCGGACATCTCCGTTCGATGATCGTCGGCGACAGCATCGCCCGGTTGCTCGAATTCTGCGGCGCAGAAGTGATCCGCGACAACCATATCGGCGATTGGGGAACGCAGTTCGGAAAACTGATTTACGCCTACAAGCGCTTTCTCAACAAAGAAGCGCTCGCAAAAGATCCTCTCGAAGAACTCGAACGTCTTTATAAGAAGGGAAATACCCTTTCAGAAGAAGACGAATCGGTTCTTCAGGAAGTCCGCGAAGAGCTCGTCAAACTCCAACAAGGCGATCCGGAAAATATGGAGCTCTGGAAACAGATCACCGAAATCAGCTCCAGTGCTTTTTCAGAAATTTACAAAAAACTCGACCTCCGCTTCGACTACGAACTCGGCGAGAGTTTTTACCGCGACAAAGTTGACGAAGTTTACCGCGACCTCGAAGAGACCAAAATCGCGGAAGAAAGCGACGGAGCGCTGGTCGTTTTCCATCCGGAACACCCGCGTTTCGCAAAACAACCGTACATCGTTCGCAAATCGGATGGAGCCAGCAACTATGCGACAACCGATCTCGCAACTGTGCTCTACCGAGTCCGCGAATTTTCCGCCGACGAGATCATCTACGTCACCGACGCGCGCCAACAAGATCATTTCCAACAGCTTTTTCTAACCACGCAAAAGTGGTTCGAAGCGAAGAAGATAAAAACCCCAAAACTGCGCCACGTCTGGTTCGGAATGGTCCTCGGGGAAGACGGCAAAGCGATTAAAACGCGGAGCGGCGAACCGATCCGGCTCAAAGATCTTCTCGACGAAGCCGAGGAGCGGGCCTACCAAATCGTTTCAGAGAAAAACCCTTCCCTTTCTGAAGAAGAACGCCGCAAAGTCGCAGAAATCGTTGGCATCGGAGCCGTTCGCTATGCCGATCTTTCGCAAAACCGAACCGGAGATTACGTTTTTGCCTGGGACAAACTTCTCAGTTTTGACGGAAACACCGCTCCTTATCTTCTCTACGCCGTCGCGCGGATCCACAGCATTTTCGCCCGCCTTTCCGAAGAACAATTAGCGGACGAAACCACAGCCAGCCCTGTCGAAACCGAGACGGAGATCGCCCTCGCGCGGAAATTGATCGGTTTCGTTTCCGTACTCAATCTGGCAATCGACGATCTGCGTCCCCATTTTCTTTGCACCTACCTCTTCGAGCTCGCCGGAATTTTCAGCAGTTTTTACAACGCCGACCGGGTGATTGTCGACGAACCAGATGTGCGCGCCCGGCGCCTTCTCCTCTGCCGCCGAACTCTTCTCATACTTGAAACCGGCCTCCGCCTGCTCGGAATCGAACCGCTCAAAAGAATGTAATCCGACCCGACCTTCCGTTTTTCATGAAAATATCCGACGAACACGACTTGCAGCTTCTTTTGGAGTTAACTGCAATTCCAACCGCTGCAGGCCGCGAACATCGGGTGATCAACTACATCGAAAAATGGGTAATTGCACGCGACGATCTCACGCTTCAAACCGACGAACACGGAAATCTCCTGATCACCCAAAAGCGGAAAAAAGATGAAGGCGGACCAGCTCCGGTTTTTCTGACCGCACATCTCGATCACCCAGCTTTCGTCGTGCGGCGCGTCATCGATAACGAAAACGTTGAGCTCGAATTTCGCGGAGGGGTCCGGGACAATTGTTTTCCCGAAAAAGAGATTGAAATCTTCGACCGGAGCGACCGCATCTATCGCGGAAAAATCGTCGATTTCCAAGAAACGGAACCGTTCCGGATCGTCACCGCTCAACTCTATGAAGAAACTTCGCAAATCGAGCCAGGTGATATCGGCCGCTGGTACCTTTCCGGAACCGGCGGGCAACCGGAGCTCAAGGGCGACCTTTTCCATTCTCCCGCTTGCGATGATCTCGCCGGTGTCGCCGCAGCGATGATCGTTTTAAATAATCTCCGCAAACGGGACGGCTTCGAACATGTCGGGCTTCTTTTAACACGGGCTGAGGAAATCGGCTTTGTCGGAGCCATCGGTGCCGCCAAATCCGAATCGGTTTCAAAAGATGTGCGTTTAATCTGCCTGGAGATGTCCCGCAGTTTCAACGATTCTCCGATCGGCGCCGGTCCGATCCTGCGAGTCGGCGATTTCACCGGAGTTTTCTCTCGAAATCTGACCAATCAGTTCAGCCAAATCCTTCGCGAGCACGAAAAACAAAATCCCGATTTCCGCTGGCAACGAAAGCTGATGCCCGGTGGCACCTGCGAAGCGACCGTTTTCGCCGAATATGGTTATCCGACCGCCTGCTTCTGCCTTCCGCTCGGAAATTACCACAACATGATCGATGCTTCACTTCCGGAAGGCTCTCCTCCGACAGGCGGCATCGGAGCGGAATTTATTTCCATCAACGACTTCCGCGGACTGATCGAAACGCTCACGATCTGCATCGGCCAGATCGATTCGAAGACCGTTTCCTTACGCTCGAAACTCGAGGCGCGTTTTGCAAAAGGGAAGCACGTTCTCTAAAAAACCGAAGGTGCCCGATCAGGTGCCGTGATTGCCAGGATCTCCGGTCGATGCCGGATAAATCCATTGTCCGTTTGCCTCCGGCTTGCAAAACTCGAGATGCCCATCGAAGAAAACATAATTTCTTCCGCCACCGTGAACCGGCTCATACGTCAACGGCGTATCCCCGCCAATTCCGGAAGACCCACCGTAATTCCCGCCATCGATGTCCGAAAGCATCCAAATCATCGTCAACTCAGTCGCCTGCCGACTACGGGTCCCCCGACCAGCGGCAATGATCTGGTCAAGCGATTTTGGCCGTGCCCGGTCGTCAGAAAAATCAGTATCGCCGAAGAAAGATGGGGGATGGGTGTGGATATTTCGCATCAGGAGGAAGACTGGGATCAACGGACTGGATTTCGCCTTTTCCAGGCTGGAGGTGCACATAAACGGTCCCGGATCGCCCGGACTGTATTTGCCGCCGTCGAGCATATAATGCTCCATCAGAACACTCAGGTCGATATTCGCAGTGCCCTCCGACCAAGCCGACGGAGGAATATCCGCACCCCGTCGCGAATCTCCGGCCAGAGGACTCTGAACATCGCGTTCCGTCGGGCCGGGCAAAACTCCGAACTCCGATTCATACGTAAGAATTGCCTGGCCGACCTGGCGCATATTGCTTCCGCATTGCACCCGATGTGCATTTTCGCGGACTTGGCCGACGACCGGAATGAGGATCGAAGCCAGTATCCCGATGATGGCGATGACTGTGAGTAACTCGATCAGCGTGAATGCGTTTTTTGGGCTTTCGAAAGAATTTACGCGCTTCATACGGAGGTGAGGGATTTTAAGTTAACCTAAAGACCGCAATTCGCTATGCTTACCTAGCGGGGAACGGATATTGGCGCTAAATCTACTTGGAGTCCAGATCTTTGCAAGCCTAAAAGAACAACTTTCACGGAATCATTTTCACTCACTGATTCCAAAATGAACGATCTCAATTCCGGCAACGGAACAAGCATCGAGCACCCGAACGATCGCCTGATGAACAGCCTGCGGATCTGGCTGAAGCGTGACCGCTGCCTCCACGCGATTCGCCTCGCTCGCCTGACGAAAACGCAAAAGAGTCGCCGCCAATTCCAAATGCTCTCCGCTTCCGGAAATTTCGTATTCATAATCGTTCAACCGGACCCGCCCATCCGCAAGTATTTCGAGAATTTGCTCATCGGGCATCTCGATCGGCGCGGTTTGCTCCGCGACACCGGGAAGCTGAAAAGAGATATCCGCTTCCTGACGCTCGAAGGTAGCGCTGACCATGAAATACATCAGCAGCAGGAAAACGCAGTCAATCATCGGCGCAATCGGAATTTCCGCTTTCGGTCGGGCTCGTTTTTTCAAAAAAACAGCCATTTTCGATCATCTACCGCGCTTGATGAGTCGAATAAATCAGATCGACCGCACCGACTTCGGCACATTTCTTCAAAACCGGTTGAATTTGACTGAAATGAGCATCGCTATCGGCACGAACTTGCACCCGCAATCCAGGAGTGAGACTTAACGCAGTCCGAATCCCGTCGCCGAGCTCATCGATCCCGACCTCTCGTCCGCCAAGAAAAACCCGGCCATCGGCCTTCACCGTAACACTTCCACGATTCGCCAGCTCCTCGGGAATCTTACTTTCAAAACTCTCCGGCAAATCGACCTCGATGCCGCGATCAGCCTCGGTCAAAGAACTGACACACATAAAAAAGACGAGAAGCAAAAAGACCATGTCGATCATCGGAGCCATCTGAAAATCCTCCGCCTCCCGCCGTTTCAAAATTTTCTTCACCGCACTCCTCCGGTTTCCAATTGAAAATATCCCGAAAGGACGGCGCAGGGTATTTGAGCAGCCTTCATAATAGGAAAACAATCACAACCGATTTTTTCTGCAAGGCCAGAATCGATCGAGTTTCCACGATCACCCGCTTGCTATAAAGTCTACTTGCTTGTCACTTTTTCTTTAACCGCGTATAATTATCCGCCTGAAAACCACAGACTCATTGCAAAACGAGAATTTTTAGAACTATGACTTCCAGCAAAACCGCGACCGAAACTTCCCAACTCGCTCAATTAAAAAACATGACCCGCATCGTCGCAGATACCGGCGATTTCGAAACGATGCGAACCTACCAGCCGGAAGATGCGACGACCAATCCGAGCCTGATTTTAAAAGCCGTGCAAATGGATCGCTACCGTGAAATCCTGGAGGCCGCGGTCGCAGACTGGAAAGAGAAACCCCTTTCAGACAAAAACAAAATCGAGGCGATCAGCGATGAGGTCTTGATCCGTTTCGGAATCGAAATCTTAAAGATTATTCCCGGACGGGTCTCCACCGAAACCGATGCCCGCCTCTCTTTCGACACCACTGGAATTATCGAAAAAAGCCGTCACCTGATTGATCTTTACGAGAAACGGGGAATCGATCGGGAGCGCGTCCTCATCAAAATCGCTTCCACCTGGGAGGGCATTCAGGCCGCCAAAGAGCTCGAAAAGGAGAATATCCGTTGCAATCTCACCCTTCTCTTCTCGCTCGTGCAGGCAGTCGCCTGTGCCGACGCCGAAGTGCAGCTGATCTCTCCCTTTGTCGGCCGGA
This sequence comes from Opitutales bacterium, assembly GCA_035302665.1. Taxonomy (GTDB): domain Bacteria; phylum Verrucomicrobiota; class Verrucomicrobiia; order Opitutales; family T3Sed10-336; genus DATGSL01. The sequence continues at coordinate 5,788 of DATGSL010000305.1, forward strand.
TCTACGACTGGTATAAAAAAGAAACCGGAAAAGAATTCGTCGGCGCGGACGACCCCGGCGTTCAATCAGTCCAGGAAATTTATAAATACTACAAAAAGTTCGGTTACGAAACCGAGGTCATGGGCGCGAGTTTCCGGAATACAGGACAGATCCTTGAATTAGCCGGTTGCGACCTCTTGACGATCAGTCCCGATCTCCTCCAAACCCTTTCGGAAACCGAAAAACCGGTCGAGCGTAAGCTCAGTCCCGAACTTGCCCAGGATGCACCTGTGGAAAAAATGAGTTACGACGAGAAAACCTTCCGGTTCGCATTCAACGAAGATGCGATGGCTACCGAAAAAACCGCGGAAGGAATCCGAAACTTTTCCATCGATTCGGCAACGCTCGAAAGACTGATCGCCCAACAGCTGTGATCTGGCTGAATCGTTCGCTCAATCGACGGGAGTAAGCTCCCGTAAAGCATCCGCACCTTTACAATCCTGCCAGCCAGGTTGTAAAGGTGCCTTGAAACACTCCGAAAACGATCGTTAACACCGTCAGCGCGGTCAAAATCCACCGGCTCGTCGTACCGAGTGCAGGCAAATCGCGCAACACGTCCTTCGACTCTGCATCAACCTGCCACAACCTGAAGACCGCCGTCTTCATCCACCCGAAATAATAATAGATCGAAACCACGACCCCGATGACGGCAACCGCCAACAGCAGATAAAGTTCCGCCTGAAAAGCGGCGATAAAAAGTAGCAATTTCCCAATAAAACCGGCGAGCGGAGGAATTCCCGCAAGCGACCCCAACCCGACAACCAGAACGAATGCCAGAAAAGGTGAACGCGTTCCGAGATTGGCAAAATGATCGATTCTCTGGTCTCCGTGTCCTTCGCCGCCACCGACGTGAGTCATCACCCCGAAAACCGCAAAAGCTCCTAACAGATACGTAAAGAGGTAAAAAACAACCGCACCGGCTGCCCAATCGACCACAAAAACCGCTGCCACACCGAGCAAAAGATAACCGGCGTGCGCAACCCCGGAAAGTCCCATCAAGCGTTTCGTATTCGGCTGATTCAAAGCCGCAAGATTTCCGACGGCGATCGTCAGAATTGCGACTACGACAAGGATCGGCTGCAAAACCCCTTGCAACGGAGCAAAAACATTCCGCACAAGAACGAGCAAAACACCAAATCCGGCCGCCTTCGACGCGACCGCCAGAAAGGCCGTAATCGGCATCGGAGCTCCTTGATATACATCAGGAACCCAAATGTGGAATGGAACGGCAGCGATTTTAAAACTGACTCCCGCAAGCACGAGCGCCATTCCAACAAGGACGAGTTGATTTCCAGAATTTGCCTCCAGGAATACGCGCAACGCAGAAAAATCCATCGCATGCGCGGTGCTTCCAATCAATTCCGGATTTCCAGCAACACCATAAAGAATGACGATTCCGAAAAGGAGCAAAGCTGCGCTGATTGCGCTTTGAACCAAATATTTCAACCCGGCCTCGAGCGAAATCGTGCTGTGTCGGAAATAACTGACCAAAACATAAAAGCCGATCGTCACTGTTTCGAGCGCAACGAAAAGCATCACGAAGTTGTGACTCTGAACCAGGAGCATCATCCCGGCCGTCAGCACAAGCGTGATATGAAAAAATTCAGTGCGCGGCAAAGAAGTCCGATCGAGTGTCAGTTGGCCCAGAAAGCAAACAAGGATTCCGGAAAGCAGAAAATAGGCCCGCATCGTCTGCCCGAAGGCGTCGTGCAACAACATTCCCGAAAAAGTCTGCGTCCCGAGGTGCCCACCTCCTCCGCGGAAGAAGAAAATCAGAAACCACGCCAAAATAGCAGCCATTCCCCAGGTCGCCAGCGTCGGAATCAACCGCTGCTTTTCCTTGGGAAGCACCATCTCCAGCACGAGCAAACCGAGCGCCAGAAACGCGACGAGCATTTCGGGCAAAATCGCGCTCCAAAGGTTCGTCGCAGCGGCATCTTGAAAAATCTGAAACTTGTCCGAGTCCATGCGCAAAAGATTAACGATCCAGGGAAGCTGCCTGTGCTGCTTCCTCAACTTGCTGTTCCACAGCCGGATAGATGGTGCTCAAGCTTTCGTTGAGCGGAGTTGTAATTGATTTCGGCCACACACCGGCAAAAACCAGAACGGCCAACAACAAAAGAGCCGGCGCTTTCTCACGCCAGTGAAGGTCTTTCACTCCGGAAAGATCAACACTCTCTTCCAGGGCCTCCGTCGGTTTTCCATAAAAAATATTCGCCATCGCCCGCAATCCGTAGATGGCCGAAAGGATCACTCCCAAAACGGCCGGCACGACCATCCACGGCCGGAAATCCCACAGAGCGACAAAAATCGTAAACTCGCCCCAGAAATTGATCAGCCCCGGGCCAGGCAACCCGATACTCGCAAACATTGTTGTCACAAAAAGCACCGCCAAAAAGGGCGCCTGCCGAGCCAATCCACCCATTCGATCCATTTCAAAAGTCTGGGTCCGCTTATGAATACAGCTCGCAAGCAAGAATAGCAGGGCCACCGAAATCCCGTGCGCAAACATCAACATGACCGCGCCCCCAGCTCCAATCATCGAGAGACAG
>DATGSL010000306.1:0-6446 GCA_035302665.1 Opitutales bacterium
AGTCGCCTCGGAACGGTGCCGTATGAGCTCCCGGAGCATTTGTCACATCCGTTTTGGCTCGGAATCGCTCACGGAAACGACCGTTATGTCGCGGTCGGCGTTAATCACACCACGCTTTATTCAGACGATCTTGAGGTCTGGAACGAAACAAAATCTACAGGGATGATTTTCTCCGTTCCTCTCCCAACAAGGCAGCCTAATCGAATAACGCTTCGATCGGTTGCCTTTGGTGATGGCAACTTTGTCGCGGTCGGGAATGACGGAACGATTCGCCACTCGTCAGATGGGGTAAACTGGAGCTGGATCACCCTTAATCAGGTCGACAGCCTGAATTCGGTCGCCTACGGAAATGGTCGCTTTGTCATCGTCAGCATGGCCGGCCTGGCTCTCGTTTCGACAACCGCCGAGGATTGGTCGATCCATTCGATTGATCCGACCCGATCTTTTTACCAAGTCCGATTTCTCGATGGCACGTTCATTGCTTCGAGCTGGGAAGGCGAGCTCTACTCCTCTTCAGACGGGGAAAACTGGACGAAAGAAGCAACGCTTCAGCCGGGCCGACGGATTTCTGGCATCGCGGCAGGTGCAGGAAAACTCGTTGCCGTCGGTGCAGCCGGAGGAATCTACCACACACCCATACTTGCGATCGACAGCCAGCCGGTCTATCAAACGGTCGCACCTAACGAAAGCTTCAGTTTCTCCGTTGCCGCAAGCGGGAGTCAGGACCTGACTTATCAATGGTATCGGAACGGCCAGCCGATCCCGGGCGCAACCGACGCAATCTTTGAATCCGCAAACGGCGCAAAAATGACCGACGAAGGTCTTTATCGGGTCGAAATCGACGACGGCAACCGGAGAGTCTGGTCGCTTCCTGCACGCCTGATTGTTGAAGGCGACTATATCGACTGGCTGGCGGAAACAGCTTATACAGAGGAAGAACTAGACGATCCACAAATCTCAGATCCGACCTCAGATCCAGGAGGCTACAACATTCCGAACCTTCTTCGCTACGCATTCGGCCTCGATCCTCATAATCCGGATCCGGCCGACCTTCCGCGCATGGAAATACACCCGCCACTCTATTACGGAGCGGAAGGCGACCAGATGGTTTTCAACATTCCGCTATTTCGCGAAAGCAAAAACTTGCAGTTCACAATCGAACAATCGGTTGACTTGAGCGACTGGTCTCCTCCGATCCACTTCTTACCTTTTCAAGTCCTTCAAAGCGGCAACCGGAACCTCCTCATTCCCCACGAGTACCAATTGAGCATGAGCGATAAGCTTTTCTACCGGGTGAAAGTCGAAATCTCCGAGGAATAGAACGAACGGTCGGCCGTTTCCGACAAGCGGCTTTAAGAGCATTTCGGCGCTGCGGATCAACTCCCCGGCGCCCCGAGCTCACTTCGCTTTTCTCATGCCGAGCTGCAGAAGGCGACTCGGTGACAACGATGCAGGCGTCGACTGCTTAAAGACTCCTTCACGCGCCGTCTTTACTTCTTCGATCGAATAAAACGCATTCGGATTCCAGTGGTTTACGATCGCGATCATCTCGTCGATATGCTTCCGATTGATCACGGAAAAAATGAGCTGCACCTCGCCCTTACTCCCATGACCGTCGACCAGCGTGAAACCGAAGTTGTTTTCCTTCAACGCATGGATCAGTTTCGTCGAATCGTTCGTGCAAATGATCCGGACAATGACCCTCCCCAGCGAGAGCTTCCCTTCCAGAGTGATCCCGATGAAATTCCCGATCGCATACCCGCTCCCATAAGCAACGATGTAAAAAAGGTTATTCACATGTTGCAGAATCTGGCTCACCGCCAAAAGCCAAATAATCGACTCGATGAAGCCAACCAGCGGCGCGAGATACTTGAGCCCTTTGGAAATGAAAACCACCCGCATCGTCCCGAGCGCCTGATCGCTCGCACGCGCGGCCATGATCAGAAATGGCAAAACAATCCACGTAAACCACCACGAATTTTCAGCGACGACATTCACTGAAATCAAGCGATTCAACATTGAGAAAACTGTCAATCAAATGATCTTCCGCGATCGCCCTTTTTCCCTCTCTCCTTCACGAACAGATCCGATCGAAAATTCGGCCGCAAAGTGACTGAATCCATCTGTTTAAACGCAATTACCCGTTAGCAAAATCATTCGGGGAGAGCTTCCTGTTAACGAAATTCCACTCTGGACATACGACCGGAATATCGTTTTTTTCAATGGTCGCACCACGCGCTGAAATTGACTCCTGAAAATTTTTAACCGAATCACATGAATCCTCAAAAATCAGATGTTGTCGTGCTAGGAGCCGGCATTATCGGTACCTCCGTGGCACGTCAGCTGCAAGAACAAGGCCGTCAGGTCACCTTGATCGACAAAGGCCCGATTGGATACGGCTGCTCCTACGGCAACGCCGGCTGGATCACGCCCTGTTTTGCCACCCCTTTGCCACAACCGGGAATGCTCCTCAAAGCGATCAAATGGATGTTCGACCCCGAAAGCCCGCTTTACATCCAGCCCCATCTCGATTTCGGATTGCTCAAATGGCTCCTCCAGTTCGCGAGCAACATGAACAAGAAACAGGAGAACCGTTCGATCAAGGTCCTCACGGCGATCTCCCTCAACAGCCTTGAGTTCTACCGCGCCATCGCAAAACGCCATCCCGAAACCGCCTTCGAAAAAACCGGTCTTCTCAATATCTGCGAAACCGACGACAGCCTCCGCGGCATGATCGGCGAAATGGAGATGATGGCCGAACATGGCATCGAAGGGAAAATCATGTCCGCGGCCGAAATCAACGAATTCGAGCCCTCCGTTCGCGAAGACAAAATCAAGGGCGGCGTCTATTATCCGAACGAATGCCACGCGGAACCGCTCGCAATGGTCCAAGCCATTTACAAAGAGTTCATCGATCTCGGCGGCACCTTTGTCCCAAATTGCGAAGTCTACGATTTCGAAACCGAAAACCGGCGAATCACCAAAATCAAAACAACCCGCGGCAATATGGAAGCCGATCTCGTCGTCTGGGCTCTCGGCAGCTGGTCCGAAGAAATGGGCAAACGCCTTCGCCTCCGCCTCCCGGTCCGCGGCGGAAAAGGCTACGCAATGATCGTCAACGACACCGAATTTGGCGAAAACGACATCAAACCGAAACATTCCATCATGATCGTCGACCGGAAAATCGCCGTCACACCCCGCGCAAACTCCCTCCGCTTGGCCGGAACGCTCGAACTGGTGAAAAACGACATGTCAATCGCTCCCCGGCGGGTCAACGCCATCCTGAAAGGATCGAAAGAGTTCCTGCATATTCCAAAAGAATTTCCCCTCCACGAAGTCTGGCGCGGACTCCGTCCATGCACTCCCGACGGCGTTCCGATGATCGGATTTTCCAAAAAGTGGGACAATCTTTTCATCAACACCGGCCATCAACTCCTCGGTCTCCAAGCAGCGCCCGGTTCCGCAAAACTCTCCGGTCAACTCATCGCAAACGAGACACCTTACGTCGATTCAGCTCCCTTTATTCCCGATCGATTTTAGAATCGGCGAAACCAAAGGAGCGAAAACTCGCCCGCAACCTGATCCTGCGGAAAACGCTTGGATTAAAAGCGTTTCCGCTCCGGAATATCGGTGAAGTTGATCTTCAGGAGAAGCAGGAATTTATATTGGTTAAAATAAGCAGTCCCTGCGAGGGATTCGGTTGAGAAAGCGTTCGAGCCGTCATTGTAATAACCGAGCAGAGCCAGCTTCGAAACGGTGTTCTGTTTGTGCGACGAATAAAGAGCAACTTCAGGAAACTCCGAGCTACCCGCGCCGGGAATGATAATCGGGATCGCCGGAATCCCGAGAAGTGACTCGGAAACATCCGTCCCGAGCGCACCGCTTCGCGCTTCGACGATCATGTCGGCAGATTCCGGGGAATCTTGGAGAAGAGCTCCGTTTTCACTCAACAAGGCGCGGATCGATCCGACGACGTATCCGCGATCGTAAGCCTCGAGAAGCGAGGCATCGACATAAACCCGCTCACCCTCGACCTCCGGAATCGTGACCTCCGCCAACGCATTATCGACTGCTGTGCTCAAAAGCAGCTGCTCCACGCCGGTACGCGCCGGATAGGTCTGCCTGGAAGAAGTGCAGCCGCTAAAAATCAAAACGGCTAAGGACGCGACCGCGAGGGCGGAACAACCAGAACGAAAAGCGGAACGGTATTTGGGCATTTGGAATTATTTGAGTTCGAAAGTGATTGGAAAATAAACGAACCCTTTTCTTTCAAGGTCAAGACGTAAAACAACTTTCAAAAACTCTACCAAGCCTTTTTCGTCCATATTGGAAATACCCGACTGGAAACAGCGACTCCGAAGCACCTTTATTCTAAAAAAACGCTGAACTCTTTCATCCTCCGGCCCACGTTTCTGGAGTTTCTATTTCATCGCCCAGCTGATGTCCGAAGCTCGAAATGACAAAGATCACGTTGGACTCGAAGCCTCGTTATTCGGTCGAAGCTCTTTGGCCAATTTCAATCCGGCGTCAAATTCGTCCGTTAAATGCTGCTTCAGACGCCCGAATTGGTCTTTCAAAACCGTTTCAGGGATTCCGGCTGACTGGAGAAAAAGGATCGTGCTCACCGTTTCAAGTTCCCGCGGCGATTTCGCATTCAACGTCCGGGCAAGCTCCTGCCATTCCGGCGAGGTGGTTTCCCCGAGTTCTTCGAGGATCGCGTTTACCCGCTTGCGGGGGATGTAGTGAGTCGTTGGGAATCTTCCGCTCGTTACCGGTTCTTCATTGAGATATTTCTCCTTCACCAAATTATCGATCAGTGATTGGAGTTCCGGAGAGTAAGCGCCGTAAAGGGCCAGTTCAAAATCTAATCCGAAATCAATTCCGCATTCCTGAAAAATGTGAACAAGTTTTTGGCATTTCTTCCGACTGGTGATTCCGTCGGTGGCCGCGAAAAGTTGAAGCAAGGTGAGGAAGGAGTCTGTCATCGGTCTTTCGGGGTTAAGATGTTCATGGGGATTCAAGACCTGTGTGCTCCTCAAGGAAAAACATCGACATATATCATTTCGCTTACAAATCCCGTGACGGGAAAGCAGATTTCCCCTCTAATCATGCAACCCGAGAAAGAGACCGACAATAAGAAAAGCCCGCAAATTATTTTCCGACCCCGCGAACAAAGAATGCCTCCATCGAAAGCGGAACTGAAGGAGCAGAAAGAAATGGAGGAAGAAGCGCGATTGGCGAAACTGAGAAAAAAGAGGATTCGCCTGCCCAAAACAAAACAGGAAAAGCCATGGCCTCATTTCGCCGGAGGTTTGAAAACATTTTCCTGGAAGCGAAGATCTAAGGGCAAATAGTCTTCGGCTTTAGAGGATCAGATAAATAACGCATGATCGCCGGGGAAAGCCTGATCACCTTGAAACCGTCTTGAAGCAGCGATCACTCGAAACTGAGCATTTTTCTGCAAAAAAGCCTTGCACAGGCACACCGCTTCACGCTTGAAATCGGCTACAACGAAGATGTTCCAGTTTTTAGTAGAAAGCTATCTCCGGCCTTGTCCCGATCCTCAGAAAAGGGATCGAGGGCATGAGCGAATCTGTCGTAGAGTTCGGCCAGTTCCTTGAGGCCTTTCGCGAGAACTATCAATCGTGCAAATTGCGAAGGCGCATCATCTTGCTGCGAATAACGAGAATTTTGTCGTGTAAAGCCTCGCAAAACGGATGCTTCGCAGAAAGCTTTTGATGACAAACAAGATTCAAGGCACTTTGTGCGACGAAGCCCTCGGCTTGATTGGATTTTGATCGATATTGTTGCTTGACATGAATGTCCATCTGGCAGTTTATTTAGAACAGTCTCATTCACCATGTGTGAAAGGAGCATCTGAGGCCGCCTTACCCGCGGCCTCTGCTTTGTACGCGATCCAGTCCGCCCACTCTTTTTCAAACTTCTTCTTCTGCCCGGGCAAAACGCAGTAACTCGTAATCAACAGGTAGAAATTCGCCCGCTTCTCCAGAATCACGACGTAATCCTCCGAATAAAGCCAGAGCGGAATCCGGGTTCTACGGCCACGCCGGGTCGAGCGCTCGGTCTCCCAACTGCGAATCAAGACAGAGTCATCTGCATTCCCGATAATCCATCCAATCCATTTGATTCGGCAGCATCGCTCTAGGTCCGGCGTTCGGTCTTCTTCGATTCTTCCTTCCGAAATCAGATGCCAGAATGAGAAGTGCTTTCCGTCGTACGGCTCATGATAGCGGCACCTCACGGGCAGTCCTCGGAATTTCAATTGCGCGTTCGCGACTTCACAACAGAAAACCTCGTAAATGCAATCGAGGTAAAGGCGCCATTTTTCAGTGCTGTCGCGGCCGGGCATTTCTTCCAAAAGAACAAGCGGAGGAAGCTCCTTCATCACAAATCTCCGGCGTTGGCCTCCCAGACAAACAAGTCGA
>DATGSL010000307.1:0-5592 GCA_035302665.1 Opitutales bacterium
TACAGCCCGATCATCGCCTGCCGAGCGTTCATCTCCGGGTCCTTCTGCGCGGCGGACCGCTTTACGAATCGCCGGAAGCCCGTGGGTCGACCGGAATCCTGGCGACGCTTCTGACCCGGGATACGGAAAAGCGCTCGAAGGAGGCAGTTGCAGAATTAATCGATAATGTCGGCGGATCCTTCCGTGCATTTTCAGGAAACAATACCTTCGGATTTTCGATCGAAGTTTTGCCGGACGACATCGATATCGCGCTCGATCTTCTGGAAGAAGCGTTATTTCGACCGAAGTTCCGAGAGAAAACTTTTGAACGGGAGCGTGCGGCAGCCGTTGCTTCTTTGAAAGAAGATCTCGACGACATTCTCGATCGAGGACGAAAAGCTCTACGCGCACGGTTTTTCGGAGAACATGCTTTTGCGACAGAGCCGAGCGGCACCGTCGAAAGTCTTGAAAATCTCAGCGTGGCCGACGTCGAAACCCTTTACGAAAAGCTGCTCGCAGGCGGAAATCTCGTGGTCAGTGTTGTCGGCGATTACGATGAAGGGACGTTTCGGAATCAGCTCGAGAAAGTGATCGGACAACTTCCGACGAAACCTTTCGCTCCGAAGGAAGTGGCCTTTGACGGCCCATCAGATCCCGGGTTTTATCGCGAACCGATCGACCGGAAGCAGGCGGTTGTTTTTGAAGCTTATCCGGATGTCGGAATTGCAAATCCACGCTATGTCGTAGGCGAAGTTGTCGATGAACTTTTTAGCGGAATGTCGAGCGAACTCTTTGAAAAAGTTCGCGAGGAACTCGGACTCGCTTACTTCGTCGGTTCATCGCGGGTAACGGCGCCGACGATGGGACTTTTTTGTTTTTACGCCGGGACAAATCCGGCGACCGTCGATCCGGTTTTCGAAGAGATTTCCAAGGAGATCGCTCGTGTGCAGGCCGGAAAGGTGACGGAGGAAGAGTTGGGCCGCTGTCAGCGGCGATTAAAAGCTCGAAAAAGGATGGGGCTGCAATCGCTGTCCGCCCGTGCAATGGATGCCGGGCTGAATTTCCTTTTCGGATTGCCAATATCCGACCGAAAAATCTACGACCGCCGCGTCGATGCGGTCACGATCGAAGATTTGCAAAAATTCGCACAAGAACATTTCCGCCCGGAAAAACGAGTTCAGCTCGTGATCGGGCCGGATGAAGGCTCATCTGAATAGGAAGCGTCCCGCTCGCGCACGTAACGCTTGGATTCGGGCCTGGGCGGCTCATCAAGATTTTTTATTAAGCGTTTATTAGCGAAATTAAGCGGTTAAGCTTTTGTTGTCCTTTCTCCTTCTGCGTTTCATCTTCTTATCAGCTGTTGCGTCGGCGATCTCGATGAAGGTCGATCAGATAAATCATCAGGCCGATCCAGATGATAATGAACGAAATCAGGCGGGCTGGCGGAAGTGGTTCGTCGTAGATCAGCAGTCCGAGAAAGAGGGTACAAAAGGGCGTGATAAATTGCATCAATCCGATGCGGGAAAGAGGAATCAGACGCGCGCCGACCGAAAAGAGAAGGAGGGGAACGGTTGTTACGACTGCGGTGCCGATAATGAGAATATGGCTGAGAAGGTCGACCTGGCCGAGGGAACCGTTTCCTCCCTGATGAAGATAAATCAACATTCCGAGAGCGACCGGAGCGATCAAAGTCGTTTCCACTCCAAGGCCGGTGAGAGAGCCGAGGGTGGAGCGTTTTCGAAGAAGTCCGTAAAGACCGAAGGTTCCAGCCAGGCCGAGTCCGACCCAGGGAATCCGACCGACGTGAATCACTTGAATCATAACGCCGATGAGAGCGAAAACCATGGCCACTATTTGTGCGCGGTTGAGGCGTTCGTTCAGGACGAAGAGTCCGAGTGCAGTGCTGACAAATGGAACCAGAAAATAACCGAGACTGGTGTCGATGATCCGGTCGGCATTTACCGCCCAAATGTAGATCAGCCAGTTGGCGGAGAGAAGAGAACCGGCGAGAAAGTTGATGCCGAGCGAACCGAGAGTTGAAAAGGCATTCAGGAAATCCCGCATCCTGCCGCGGAGTTTGATCAGGAAAATGAGCAGCACGACCGACCAGACGATACGGTGGAGCATCAGCTCCAGCGCGCTGATGTCAGCGAGCTGTTTCCAGTAAAGCGGAACAAGTCCCCAGAGCAGAAAAGCTCCGCCGGCCGCCGCATATCCTTTGGCTGATGATTTAGTCAAAGCGCGCAAACGGGGCTACTTTCGAGCAAAGAGGAGGGAGCTGCAATAACGGCTTTCAATGACGAAAATTTCTCACAAGCCGATCGGTTTCTGAGCGAATAGAAGCGGAGGAGTCGATGAAGGCGTGGCTTCATCGCTACATGAGCGGAGGATCGATGAAGGTGTGGCTTCATCGCTACGTTAGTTGAGATATCTTTTGATATCGGGAATTTGCCGCGCGCGGCGGCCGGAAGCCAGGCGTTGGAGATAGACGTCGCCTTCTTCTCCTGCTTCTTCTTCTTCGTCGAGATCGTCGTCCCCCATCTCGTGTTCTTCGAGCGTCGGAAGTTCGTCAAAAAGCAGGGAAATTCGACGCGATTCCGGCTCTAGAAGTAGGGCGGGGTTTTTCGTCGTGCCCCGTTTCACTTGTTCGAAATGACACGGATAATATTTTTCCTTTTTAAAGAGGTTAATGAATTCGTTGATCCATTTTTGCGGAACTTCTTCCCGGCGATTAAGGAGAACGACATCCGAAAAATGGATGCACGCGTCATACCAACGCATCAATTCCTTGTGGGCGAACGCGAGCTGTGCATGAACAACGGTCATGATGCGCGCGAGTTCGATTTCCTGGGTCGGCAGCCATTTTGAGAAGGCTTCGACTTGATCAACTGGATTGGTCCGGCTGTCGCTGATCAGGAAAATGTGTGTGAATTCCTCGGGAATTTCGGGATTCATCGATTCGTTTTCCCATGTCCAGGTGCCGACCGCGAAACGCTCCGAAGCTGGGAATTCGAATTCGTTATTTTCCTGATCGGAGATCAGAATGAGAGGGCGTGCTTCTTTTTCGAGACCGTTCTCGATCAGATCTAAAACGAGTTCACGGCGACCGGATCCGGGAGCTCCCAGAAGAAGATAAATGAGAGGCGTCTCTGCCATTTTGTTAAAAAGTAAAAGATTTCGTTTGCGCGTGATGGCGCATCGTATGATCAATGAGCACCAAGGCGGCCATACTTTCAACAATGGGAACGGCGCGCGGAACAACGCATGGATCGTGTCGGCCGCGGCCCATCAGCACCGTTTCCTCGCCTTGCAAATTGACCGTGTTTTGCTTTTGAAGGATCGTTGCCGTCGGTTTGAAAGCGACTCGAAAAACGATTTCCTCGCCGCTGCTGATTCCACCGAGAACTCCACCGGCGTTGTTGCTTTCTGTGCGGATTTGTCCGTCGCGGATGATGAAAGGATCGTTGTGTTCGGAGCCTTGCAAGCGTGTTCCGGCAAAGCCGCTGCCGATTTCAAAGCCTTTTGTTGCCGGCAACGAGAGCATGGCTTTTGCGAGATCGGCTTCGAGACGGTCAAAAATCGGTTCTCCGAGTCCGATTGGCACGTTTCGGATTCGGCATTCAATGACGCCGCCGACCGAATCGCCTTTTTTCCGGATCTCTTTGATGCGCTCGATCATTTTCTCGGCGGTATCCGGATGAGGGCAGCGAACCGGGGTCGCCTCGACGAGATCGAGTGTCGGGAATTCTTCGAGAGGCGGCATCTCGATGTCGTGCACCTGTTTGACATAGGCTGCGAATTCGATGTTGCCGTTGAGTTTTAGGATTTTGCGGGCGATGGCTCCGGCTGCGACTCGTCCTGCGGTTTCGCGGGCAGAGGAGCGTCCGCCGCCTGCATGATCGCGCAAACCGTATTTTTGTTGGTAAGTGAAATCGGCGTGAGAAGGGCGGAAGTTTTCCTTCATTTCCGAATAATGCTGCGGACGGTGGTCCGCATTTGGGATCGTCATCGCGATCGGCGTCCCGGTCGTCCGTCCTTCGAAGACGCCGGAGATGATCGAGACGGTATCGGTTTCCTTGCGCGGTGTGACGATGGAGCTTTGACCGGGACGGCGCCGGTCGAGCAAAGGTTGGATATCCTCTTCGCTCAGGGGCAATCCTGGGGGGCAACCGTCGACAACGACGCCGATGCTGCCTCCATGGCTTTCGCCCCAGGTTGTGATGGTAAATAATTTGCCGAAACTGTTGGGCACGGTGAATTCGTTAAATGAAGTTTGAGAAGCCGGAACGTTTTTTCTGGACCGGCTTGTGGAGTGAAGTTTCCAGACTAAATTTTCCCGGCTTTGCGACGTTCGATCAATTTGTGAAAGGCGATGAAAACCGGATCGGTTTCTTGCGGGCCTGGAGTCGTTGTCGGATGGTATTGAACGCCAAAGACAGGAAGGGTTTTGTGGCGCAGTCCTTCGACAGTTTCGTCGTTGAGATTGATTTCGGTTACCATGGCTCCCGCTTTTTCGAGACTCTTCGGATCGACGGCGAAACCGTGGTTTTGCGTCGTGATTGAGACGAGATCGGTTTCCAGGTTTCTCACGGGAATATTCGTTCCGCGATGGCCAAACTTTAGTTTAAACGATTCAGCTCCAAGCGCATGAGCGATGACTTGATGGCCGAGTGAAACTCCAAGAACCGGAAATTCCTCAAGCAGTTTCGCGACCGTTTTGTGAATATCCTGAATAACCGCTGGATCGCCGGGACCATTCGAGAGGAAAATTCCATCGGGATTGAGCTCTTTTACCTGTTCGAATGAAGCGTTGGCGGGGACGACCGTGATATCGAATCCGGAATTGCGGAGATTGCGGAAGAGGGAACGGCGCGCGCCGAAATCGAAGGCAACGATCTCAAAACGTGTGTCCACTGTCGGTAACCGTTTCAGGTTGGTGCCGACGACCGAAAAAGGACGGCTTTCTTCACCCGACGGATCCCACCGGTACGATTCGGAGCAAGTAACCTGGCTCACGTAGTCGATCTCGGACAATTGCGAACCGCTTCGGGCGCGCTCAACTGCTTCCTCATCGCTGATATCCTCCGTGCTGATGCAGGCCTTCATCGCTCCGTGATCGCGAAGTATTTTCGTGACGGAGCGCGTATCGATTTCTTGCAGACCTGGCACTTTATGTTCGGTCAGGTAATCTTCGAGGCTTTGTTGACTTCGCCAGTTGCTGGCGACCGGGCTCAGTTCGCGAACAATCAAGCCGGTGATTTTCGGGGAGGCCGATTCTTCGTCGTCAGGATTGACTCCATAATTCCCGATCTCGGGCGTTGTCATTGTCAAAATGTGACCACTTGAGGAGGGATCGGTCAGAAGTTCCTGATAGCCGGTCATGCCGGTGTTGAAAACCGCTTCACCTGTGACGGTTGTTTTATGACCGAAGGGAAGGCCGCGGAAGACTGCGCCATTTTCCAGAGCGAGGACACCTGTTCTCAAATTCGCCATATGGGCAAAAGAAAACCATTCGGCCCGACCTGCAAACAAATTGTTGGTGAAGTCATGCTTTACGGACGATTTTCAGGCGAATGGAGCCGGTTTATTTGACAGGAACTCGAATCGGGGGTT
>DATGSL010000308.1:0-4354 GCA_035302665.1 Opitutales bacterium
GGCGTATTCACGCGTCTCGGCGCTCACCGTAACTTTCATCGTCAAGCCACCCATCCCGAGCAACAAAAGCGGCATCACGACAAACGGAACCACGATCATCGAAATCAATGCCCGACGGTCCCGCAACGAATCGAGCAGTTCCTTCCGATAGACAACCCAAAATAACGAACGCTTTTTGCTCATCCGATTTCCTCCCTTTCTGCGCCATCCGAACCCTGTTCCGAAACCACCCGAACGAAAATCTCCTCGATTTCCTGCTCACCATATTCGTTCCGCAATTCCGCCAAAGTTCCAGCCGCATGGATCCGACCTTCGTGAATAATCGCCACCCGATCGCAAAGTTTTTCAACCTCGCTCATAACATGCGTCGAAAAAAGGACGGTTTTCCCAAGATCCCGACAATCGCGAATCGATTGGGCGATCTGACGGGCCGCCATCACATCGAGCCCGATCGTCGGCTCATCGAAAATCATCACCGGCGGATCGTGAATCAACGCCCGGGCAATCGAAATCTTTTGTTTCATTCCGGTCGAGCAGCGATCACAGCGGCGATCCCGAAAAGTATCGATGCCGAGTTGCTGAAAAAGCTCCTCCGCCCGTTCCCGAAGTTTTTCCTCCGCCAAACCATGCAAACGGCCCGAATACAAAACCATCTCCTCCGCCGTCAATCGTCCGTAAAGCGCTGTCGCCGTCGATAAAAACCCGATCTTCGCCCGGACCTGATCCGGTTCACGGGCAACTTCAAAACCGGCAACCCGCGCACTTCCCGAGGTCGGTTTCAACATGGTCGCCAAGATCCGAAGAGTCGTTGTTTTCCCCGCACCATTTGCTCCTAAAAGCCCAAAAACCTCACCCGGTCTGCATGTGAAACTGACACCGTCAACCGCCGCTACCCGTCGGCGTCCGCGAGCAAAAATTTTCTTTAAATCAATGACTTCGATCATTCTACCGGTCTGCCGAAGATTGCACTTTCCGAGTTCAATTCAAGACAAAGGGCGCAACGGCAGCAATTTTCATTCAGTTCGATTTCGCGCAGCTTTGAGTTTGCGCCTTCTTCCTCCGGACGTACGATCAAAGACGGGTGACCGGAATTTGCATCCACTTCCGGCTCTCCATCCGCCACAAGGAATCGGGCTTTCACTTGATCGAAAGACGGTTTCTCTGTGCATTTCGCCTAATCGTTTCGCAATGCAAGAATCTTCCAACAATCGGTCGTCCGGCGCCGTGAAATCTTCACCCGTGCCGCTGAACACCGTTTATCCAGTCCTTTTCGCAATCAGCATTTCCCATCTGCTAAATGACAGCATCCAGGCGCTCCTGCCGTCGATCTATCCGCTGTTGAGGGAAAGCTATCTTCTCACCTTCTCCCAGCTCGGACTGATCACGCTTACCTTCCAACTTTCCGCTTCGCTTCTGCAACCTCTCGTAGGACTGATCACCGACCGCAAGCCGCTCCCTTTTTCGCTTCCCGTCGGCATGACGATGACCGGTATCGGCCTGATCTCGCTCGCCTACGCCTCGAGTTTTATTCTGATTTTAATCAGCGCCGGATTGATCGGTTCCGGATCGGCTATTTTTCATCCGGAATCCTCCCGCATCGCTCACATGGCCGCCGGCCGTCGGCGCGGACTCGCCCAATCGATCTTTCAAGTCGGCGGCAATGCCGGATCGGCGATCGGTCCTCTCTTGGCCGCATTGATCATTGTTCCGCGCGGACAATGGGCGCTGATCTTCTTTTCGGGCGTTGCACTTATCGGCGTCACCATCCTTTTCCATGTCAGCAAATGGCAACGCAACAACAGCAATCGGCTTTTCAAAAAAACAAAAGGCAATCCCGGACTGAAATCCCCTTATCCAAAACGGACGATCGTCCTCGCGCTTTTCGTCCTGATTATGCTCGTTTTTTCCAAATACATTTATCTCTCATCCTTAACGAGTTACTACACGTTTTACCTGATGGACCGATTCGACGTCACCAGCCGGACAGCTATCCTGTTTCTCTTTCTTCTGCTTTTTTCGGTTGCTGTCGGAACAATGATCGGCGGCTCGATCGGCGACCGTTACGGACGCAAACGGGTGATCTGGGGATCCATTCTCGGAGTCGCACCCTTCAGCCTGACGTTGCCGCATGTCGGTGTAACAATGACCGCCGTCCTCAGCGTTTTTATCGGCCTGATCCTCGCATCGGCCTTTTCCGCCATTTTGGTTTATGGTCAGGAGCTTCTTCCTGGAAACATCGGAATGATCGCCGGTCTCTTCTTTGGACTGGCCTTCGGAACCGCCGGAATCGGCTCGGCGATTTTAGGAGCTGTAGCCGACAAAACCGGTATCAACTGGGTCTTTCAACTCTGCGCTTATCTGCCGCTGATCGGTCTGCTGACGATCTTTTTGCCCGATTTAAAACCGAAAAGTTCGCTCGCGCACTGACCATGTTCCTCCGAGCTTCAACCAATTTAATCTTGTGATGGCCGGGAGTGCCTTCGATATAATTGCAGATTCATGAAGATTTTAGAAGATTTGGAATGGCGCGGATTGCTCGCCGATTGCACGGATCGCGAAACGCTGCAAAAACGTTTAGACGAAGGCCCGATCGCTCTCTATTGCGGCTTCGATCCAACGGGAGATTCTCTTCATGTCGGTCACTTGATGGGCCAGCTAACGTTGCGCCGATTCCAACTCGCCGGTCATCACCCGATCGCGCTTGCAGGCGGCGCCACCGGAATGATTGGAGATCCCTCCGGCAAATCATCCGAGCGAAATCTCCTTACCCGCGTTCAACTTACACACAACGTCGCGTCAATTAAATCCCAGCTCGAACGTCTTCTCGATTTTGAAACACCCGCCAATCCTGCCCGGATCGTCGACAATGCCGACTGGATCGCACCGCTCAGTTTTCTCGATTTTCTCCGCGATGTCGGCAAGCACTTTCCGCTCAACGTGATGCTTGCAAAAGATTCCGTAAAATCCCGCATGGAGGCCGAAAGCGGCATCAGTTACACGGAATTTAGCTACCAACTTTTGCAGGCTTACGATTTTTATCACCTGAGAGAAAACTTCGACTGCGAACTCCAGATCGGCGGTTCGGACCAATGGGGGAACATCACCGCCGGAACCGATTTTGTCCGCCGAAAATTACAAAAACCGGTCTGGGGCTGGACCTTTCCACTTATCACAAAAAGCGACGGGACAAAATTCGGCAAAACCGAGGATGGAGCCGTTTGGCTCGATCCAAAAAAGACGAGCCCGTACCGTTTCTATCAGTTTTTTGTAAACACCGAAGATTCGATGGTGATCTCGTACTTGAAGAAATTCACCTTCCTCTCGAAACCGGAGATCGAAGAGCTTTCCGAAAAGCACGAAGCCAATCCAGGCGCCCGCGAGGCCCATCGGAAACTCGCCCGCGAAGTCACCGCAATCGTTCACGGCGAAGCAGCGATGCAGGACGCCGTCGCTGCCAGCGAGGTGCTTTTCGGCGGCGGCCTCGATGAGATCACCGAATCGAGCTTCAACGAAGTTGTTGCCGAAGCCCCGACGCACGCAATTACCCGGGAGGAAATTTCCGGCGAGGGCAGTTTACTTGTCGATCTCCTCGCCCGATCTGGCCTGTCGCCCTCGAAAGGACAGGCCCGAAAGGATGTGCAACAGGGCGGAATTTACATCAACAACATCCGCGAAACCGATATTCGCCGCCAACTCACCCAAAACGATCTCCTCTTCGAAAAGTTTATTCTTCTCAGAAAAGGTCGGCGCAACTATTTGGTCCTGCAAATCAACGGATAAAAAAACCGCAATCTTTTACGGCCCGATCCGCACTCGATAATAACCGGGCTCAAGCATCCGCTCTTCAAGAAGGCTCAACAGCTCCGTCCCGAGAAAATGATCGACCGCCTCGATCCCGGTTCCGCGCACGCGGACCGGCTCGCCGAGACGACCGGTCGGAACCACCTGAACAAGAAACTCCGCCGGTGCCCACAATCGAGCCCCGATTTTCGGCGCTCCCTCGACAGGAATCGTTTTCTCCAAAATCGCTCCACTTCCATCGGGTGCAAGAACTTCCACAAGCGCAAACCGCTCTTCTAACGGAGCAATCTCGACTTTTCCTTCTCCAAAAACGCCGTGAACCGGATCGTCAAACCCGCGCAAAATTTCCAAAGGCGTTTCCATCTGAACCGAGACAATTGCCCCAAGTCCGAAATCGCGCTCTCCATAAGAAAGACGAGCCGGGAAAGGTAGAAAAAGCGGCTCCGGGCGTTGATCGAGCGCGGCCGTCGCAACCGATGCACCCGATGCATTCCAACGCGTCGGGAAAAAAAGCGGCGACGTATCAAAAAGATAAGCCCATTCGTGAAGCGTC
>DATGSL010000309.1:0-6390 GCA_035302665.1 Opitutales bacterium
GACCGGCAGATCCATCGATTCGATTATCTCGTAAAGTTCGCTCCGCTGATCGTCTTGCACATCGAACAAAACCATCGTCGGCCGATCTCCCTCCCCCATTTCCGTCACTTGCCCAAGCAGAAGATCGCGCGAAAGATAAAGAGTAAGAATCAAAAACGTGCCGAGCCCGAGAGCGAGCATCAACAATACCGTGCGATTATCCGGCCGATGAAGATTCGCCAAACCTTGCCGCCAAACATAGGGCCAGCTCCGCGGAGAAAATCGTCGGATCGTGTAAATAAGGATCAGCGCTACAAGCGTCAGAGCGAGAAAAGCGATCGCAAGTCCGCCGGCAAATCCGAGGCCGGTCCGAAAACTTCCGGTTTGCAAGATCGCAAAACCGGCAGTTCCGATTCCGATCAGTGCGTAAACCATCCAGCGAAGTGGATCGCGCCGACGCTCTTTTTCAAACTGTTCCCCACGTCGGATCGCGCGCAGCGGAGAAACTCTCCGGATTGCAAGAAGCGGCAGCAACGAGAAAATAATACAGACCGAAAATCCGACGACAATTCCCTGAAGAACGGAATTCCACGATACGAAGATGCTCACTTCGAACGGCAAAAAGTCCTTCACCATCGTCGGAATCAATGTCTGCAAAATAACTCCGAGAACGGCTCCTGAAATCGCTCCGGCCAATCCGAGAACCATTCCCTGCAACAGATAAATGGCAAAAGTCTGACGCGCGCTCGCCCCGAGACAGCGAAGAACTGCCGCAGTCGCGATTTTCCCTTTTATATAAACATGGACAGCGCTCGCGACACCGATCGAACCGAGCAAAAGAGCAATAAAACCGACGAGCTGAAAAAAGCTCTGCGCCCTCGCGATCGTTTTTCCCAAATCCTCCTGCCGCTCTTTCACCGTCTCCGTCCAAAGACGGTTCTCCCGGAATGTCGCCTCCATTTCCTCAACGAGCGCGTCGACATCCGTTCCGTGTTCAAATTCAAAAAACTTTTTGTAACGCGCGACACTTCCGCGCTGAAGCAAACCGGTTTCTTCAATCGCACTTCTTGAAATATAAACCCGCGGTGCCAGAAGTCCGACCGCTGCCATCTCGCCCGGCGTTTTCACAACCGCGCCAGCAATTTCGAACGTTTTTTGGCCGATCCGGACCGAGTCGCCTCTTTCCACTCCGAACTGAATCATCAGGCTCTCCTCAATCAGCACAAAATCTCCCTGATCGATCTGCCCGCGAGCACCGGCCGGAGCTGTTTCAAACTCGCCGTAAAAAGGATACTCTCCATCAACTCCCCGAACCTGAACAAGGCGGCTTTGACCACTTTCTAAAAAATAAGCCATCGAGGAGAAACTCGTCTCCTCTGCCTGACGCGTGCCGAGATTCGCGAATTCCTTCTCAAGCTCCGGTGAAAATGGCTGGCGCGAACCGACAACGAGATCAGCACCGAGAAGAGCTTTCGATTGAATCTGAATCGTCTCCTCCAAATTGTGTCCGAACGAGCGGATCGCGACGAGTGCCGCCACGCCAAAAATAATTGCCAGAGAAAAAAGGAGAAGTCGACGGCGACTGGAACGACTGTCGCGCCACGCCATTTTCAAAATCCAGTTCATTTAAAAACCTCGGTTCGGATTTACGGCGACTCAGTTGTCCGTTTTCGCCAAAAGATCCTCCTCAACAATCGCACCGTTTTTAAGGCGGATCGTTCGGTCAGCCAAACGCGCGAGTTCCAGATCGTGGGTTACCAAAATCAGAGCTGTCCCGGCTTCACGGTTGAGTTCAAATAAAATTTCGATCACCCTCGCGCTTGTTTCCGCATCGAGATTCCCGGTCGGCTCATCACAAAACAAAATGCGCGGACGGTTGATAAACGCCCGTGCGAGCGCTACCCGCTGCTGTTCCCCGCCGGAAAGCTGAATCGGAAAATGATCGAGACGTTCGCCGAGACCGACGCGCTCCAACAGCTCCGTTGCCGGTTTCTCGACATTTTTCTCACCGCGCAGTTCGAGGGGAACCATCACATTTTCAAGGGCAGTCAAAGTCGGGATCAGTTGGAAATTTTGAAAAACGAATCCGACCAAATCGTTCCGGACGGCCGCGCGCTGATCCTCCGACATCGGGCCGAGATCGTGGCCGCCGATTTTCACCGTTCCAGAAGACGGCTCATCGAGTCCGGCGCAAAGGCCGAGGAGCGTTGTTTTTCCACTTCCGGAAGGCCCGACAATCGCGCAGGTCGCACCCTCCTCGACCGAAAAACTCAGTTCCCGCAAAACCGTTAAGGCGTGCGAGCCGCTGGTGTAAGTTTTGCTGACTCCCTTTACTTCTAAAATGATGCCGTCATTCATGCGCTTCTTCATAAATTACCAAATCCCGATCCAAGTAAACGATTTCAGAAAAAACCGCCCTGCGGCTCTGCTATTTGACTTTTGCCGAAAAGCTCTGTCTCCGTGACAATTCCCGATCTTGACCTTACTATTTTGTGCAGGCAACTTTTCCCAGCCTCGAAACCTTTTTTCATGAAAATCATTTTCACTCTACCGCTCCTTCTAGCTTTAGCCGCAACTTTCGTGACCGAAAATGATCTTGAAGCCGAAACCGACGAGCCACTTCGCATTCTCTTTTTCGGAGACAGTCTGACCGCGGGCTACGGAATCGAACCAGAGGAGACTTATCCTGCGCTGATTCAGGAGAAGATCAACCAACGCGGGTGGAATATGCAGACGGTCAACGCCGGTTTGAGCGGAGAAACCTCCGCCGGTGGCCTTCGCCGGATCGACTGGATCTTGCGCCGCCCGATCGATGTTTTTGTTCTCGAACTCGGTGCAAACGACGGCTTGCGAGGCATCGACACGGAATCGACCGAAGAAAACCTCCAGGCGATCCTCGACCGCGTCCGTGAAAAAAATCCACAGGCAGCGCTCCTGATCGCCGGAATGCAGGTTCCGCCAAATATGGGCAAAGATTACAGCCGCGAATTCGCCGAGATTTTTCCGAGGCTCGCCGAGACAAACGAGGCGGCCCTGATTCCGTTTCTGCTTGAAGATGTTGGAGGCATTCCGGAATTGAACCTTCCCGACGGCATCCATCCGACTGCCGAAGGGCACAAGATCATGACCGAAACGGTTTGGGAAATTCTCGAACCGGTTTTGAAACGAAAAATGGTTGGCGAAAAAGAGGGAGATGTTGAAAATCGTTAAAGGAATCGTTTCTATTGAAAGCACTTACCCGGTTTTATCAGCGATTTTAAAAAGATTTATGACCAAATTCCCCCACCTGTTCGGAATCGTTCTACTTTTAGCGCTTACCTTTTTTTCCGGTTGTTACACCGTGCCGGAAACAGGACGGCAATCATTTATTTTAACATCACTGAGTCAGGAAGCCCAGCTGGGAGCCGATGCCTTCAGCGAAATCAAAGGACAGGAAAAAATCTCGACCGACCCGGAGGCAACCGCGCGCGTCGAGCGGGTCGGAAGACGGATTGCCCGGGAAGCCGAAAGCGATTTGCCCGATCTCGATTGGGAATTCGTCCTCTTCGACAACGATGCGATCAACGCCTTTGCCCTGCCGGGAGGAAAAGTCGGCGTCTATACCGGATTGCTCGATCTTACGGAAAATGACGATCAACTCGCAGCCGTCATTGGACACGAAATCGCCCACGTCACTGCGCGCCACGGAGCCGAACGGATGTCGCGCTCGATCGCTCTGGCAGTCGGCGGAGTCGGTCTCGGACTCGCCACACGCGATTCGGAATATCGCGATGCGTTCATGATTGCTTACGGCGTCGGCTCAACCCTTGGAGTTGAACTTCCCTACTCGCGCCGTGCCGAAACCGAAGCAGATCGGGTCGGTTTGCTCTATGCAGCCCGTGCCGGATACGATCCGCGCGAATCGGTCACTTTTTGGCAACGGATGCAAAAAGCTTCGGAAGGTCGACCGCAGCCACCGGCGCTTCTTTCCACACACCCGACCGATGACCGGAGAATTCGGGATCTTCAGGAAATGATGCCCGCGGCGCTGAGAGAATACGAAGAAGCGCAGCGGATCTCTCAGCCTGCGAACTAAATTTTTTCGTTTCACAGCTCGGCGAGTGCTTGAGTCCATCGCTTGTTTCGGACAAGCTGGATTCTAACTTATGTCTAAAGAAACCTTTGTAGCTCCCGAATTCCTCACTGCCCTCCTGAACGCGCGTTCGCCGTCAGGTTATGAAACCGAATCGCAGGCTGTTTTTGACCAATATGTCAAAGATTCGGCCGACGAATATCAAAAAGATCCGCTCGGAAACCGTCTTGCGACCCTGAATCCCGACGGAGATCCGGTGCTGATGCTCGCCGGACATATCGACGAGCTCGGGCTGATTATTACCTACGTAAACAAAGAAGGTTTTCTTTATTTCGACACGATCGGCGGTCATGACCGGATCGTTATTTCCGGCCGTCGCGTTCGGATTCAGACCAGAAATGGTGTTGTCAAAGGCGTAACCGGAAAACGAGCCGTTCATTTGATGAGCCAAAAGGACCGGGAGAAAGTCCCTCAGGTTCACGAAATGTGGATCGATATCGGTGCGCGGAATAAAGCGGAGGCGCTGGAAATGGTCGCCATCGGAGATGCCGCCACTTACGACCACGAATTCGAACTTTTCAATGGAAGCATCGGTGTTGCCCGTGCTTTTGACAACAAGACCGGTGCCTACGTCGTCGGAGAAACCTTACGCCGCTTGGCAAAAGATCGGCCGCAGGCAAAAGTGGTCTCCGTCGCGACAACTCAGGAGGAAATCGGAATCCGCGGCGCGACGACGACGAGCTACGCAGTCAATCCACACCTCGGAATCGCCGTCGATGTCTCACATGCGACCGACCATCCCGACTGCGATCCCCGCAAATTCGGCGAAACAAAACTCGGCGACGGACCGATCATTTGCCGCGGAGCCAACATCAATCCACTCCTTTTTAACCGGCTGATCGAATGCGCCAAAAAAGATGGAATCCCTTATCAACTTGAAGCCGATCCCCGTCCGACCGGCACTGATGCGCGCGCGATCCAACTGGCCCGGGGCGGAATCGCGACCGGATTGATTTCCATTCCCCTTCGCTACATGCACACCCCGAGCGAAGTCGTCGATCTGCAGGACGTCGAATATTGCGTTCAGTTGCTCGTTTCCTTCGCCAAATCATTGAAAAAAGGCGAATACCTGCACTGGTAAGCAATCGATTTCCCACTGAAAATCGCTGCCGGAGCGAAATCATTGGATTTATTCGCGGATGTTTAACAACGCCGCATATCCCGATCGATAATCGGAGAAATGCGGCTTCCATCCGAGAATCTCCCGCGCTTTCCGATTCGAAATTTTTCGGCTCGGACGCGGACCGACCCGGCGGCGCTTTGAAGGAGAAATTGTCGCCCTTGGTGCTGGCTGATCCCGAACCTGTTCACGCAAATACCGGACAATTTCGCCTTTTCGTTCCGGGTGATCGTCGACGATGTTGAAAATCCCTCCGACTACCTTTTCTCCGGAACCGGCTGCGGCGATAACCGCTTGCGCGGCGTCGGTGACGTGAATTGAATTTAAAAAAACCTGATCGCCCTCCTCTTCAACGAAATCACCGGAGCGGGCCCGATTGAGCAAATGATGACGACCGGGACCGTAAATTCCGCCGAGCCGAAAAATAAACCAGCGACCGACGGCGTTCGAAGTTTTTAGCAATTCCTCCGCTTCAAGAAGGATTTTTGCACCCTCCGAACTTCCGCTTGCAGAATCGTTTTCTCCAACCCACTGCTCGTCGTTTTGCGGATAAACACTGGTGCTGCTCGTAAAAATCAAGGTGCCGATTTTCCCGTAGTTTTCTGCCCAATTCAAGACGGAACGAACGCCCTCGACATACGATTGCCGATATCCGTCGAGGCCGCGTCCGCCAGATCCGACGCAGATCAGCGCCACTTCTGGCTCCGGAGCAATCTCCGAATGCCATTGATTTTCGTGAAGTTCGGCCAGAACAATTTTTTCGAGTCCGTGCCCTTTCAGAAATTCGGCGTCAGCTTCGTTCCGAGTCAGTGCGGTCACTTCCATTTTCCGCTCCAGCGCTTTTTCAACAACTTGTCGCCCAAGGTAGCCGCACCCAAAAACAACCAGACGTTTTCCAGAAAGATCCATCGGCTTACTCAATCATTTCCTAAAAATGGAGCAAGGCTGGGACCGATATTCGGTTGCGTACCGGCTTTAAAATGTCTTCAAATGAAGCCGTTTTATGAAAAGTTTTATCCGCCGCCTTTCTGTCGTTTTATTATTCCTGCCGGTCGCCGCTTTTTCCAAAGAATTGCAGGATCTCGATCTATATTTATTGATCGGACAATCGAATATGGCTGGCCGCGCTTCGATCGAAGCGGAGGACGAAAGGGTTTTG
>DATGSL010000310.1:0-2794 GCA_035302665.1 Opitutales bacterium
TAGATCTTCCGGCGGAGGCAAAACCTGACGTCCCCAGCTCACGACCGCATTCGCAAAGAGCCCGTTGGCGGATAAAAAAGCGGTGAGGAGAGCGGCAAAAACGATGAAAAGCGAAGGTCGGGTGGAAGTGCGGGCTTGTGAAATGGCTGGTTGTTTGGGCATAAGATGTAAGATTCTCGACGGTTTCTTAACTCACCTCTGACAGCTTTAACTATACTCATTGTCAACAGGAAGTGAAGGCGAAAAGAGAAATTGCACATGAGGTCGTGAGGGTTCTCTTGATGCGCCTATCACAGCCTTTTCGATCCGTTGATTTTTTCAGGCTGGAAATTGGACCTCGTAATTCTTCTTCAAATAATCTTCGAGCGAAGCGATCCATTCTACTACTGACCACGCGGCCGCCGTCTGGTCGGCGAGCGGCAGGCGCAGGACCGATCGAAGCGGAGAACCTTCCTCCTTCAGCGAGGCGAGCCAATCCTCTTTAACCGGAATTCCCTGTTGTTTCGCAAAGAGATAGAGGGCTTTGAAATAGACAATTTCCGGATATTTCCCGGTTTCCCACGCGTCGAGCGCGCGGCGCAGCTGGATGATCCAGCTCGGACTTTCAGCGATGTCGAAGATATTTCGCGAAAGAAGCATCGCGTAACGGCATGCGTATTGAAATGCGCGGTAGTTGCGGCCGATCTGGTCGCGGCGCTGGAGAACGATGTATTCATCGACGAACCAGAGGTCGCTCGTTTTTGCTTTGTTTAATAAGAGCGAAGCTTCGTCGAAAAGGTCGGGAGGAGCCTTTTTGCTCCGAGCGGAAGTTCGCTTGAAAGCGCGCAGAATGCCCCGATCGGAAGTGAGGAGAGTCAGTAAAAGGCCGTTTTCGCCCGATTCGTTTTTAGCGAGAAGAATCGCTTCTGTTGCGATTTTCGCCTCAGGCATCCTCGGAGAGAATCGGTTTTGCTGTTCGCGCACCGATCACCTTTTTCCCGGTCGGATCATACTCAGGAACAACCGCGCCGCCGGAGATAATCAACTTCATACCGTCGCCAATCGTCATATCGAGTTTGATGATATCTTGTTTGGGCAGCATCAGAAGAAAACCGCTTGTCGGATTCGGCGTCGTCGGAACGAAAACATTGTCCACCTCGCTGGCGGTTCGTTCTTGGATTTCTCCTCCGGAAGTGCCTGTTCGAAAGCCGATGGCAAAGATGCCCGGCCGCGGATATTCGATCAGAACGACTTCCTGGAAAACCGCTTTGTTTTGTTCGCTGAACGTCTCCACGATCTGTTTGACCGATTTATAAACCGTGTTGATAAAGGGCAGGCGATCGATGATTTTCTCCGTCGTATTTACGAGAAATCTTGCGAAGAACCAGCGGGAGATGTAACCGAGAAAAGTGATCGCGACCAAGGCTGCCAAGGTTGCGATAAAATCCGAGAGGAGGGTTGGCATCGATGCTTCGGGAAGCCAAAAGAAGAAATGCCTCCGAAACCCGCCCCCGATCATCGTTACGAGCAGGTTAAAGACGTAAATCGTGACCGTGATTGGCGCCATCAAAACCAATCCGGCCAAAAATGCGGATCGCAGGGACGTTAACAACTTTTTATCTTCGTGCATCAAAAAGGCTCCTTGTCGCGGAGTTCGAATATCGGCATCTTGCCGGACTTTGCGAGGAAGGAAAGGGCTTTTGATTCTGCCTGCCGCATTTGGCTTTCATCCTCCGGCTTCAAATCGTCGAATCCGACTAAATGGAGGTAGCCGTGGATCAGATAAAGTGCAAGTTCGTGCGAAAAATTGGTTCCGACTTCGTTAGAAAAAGCGAGCGCATGTTCGTAAGAGACGCAGATTTCGCCCGCAAAATCCATCTCCGGATCGCCCGGAAACGTGATGACATCGGTCGGTTCCGGATCGTCCAAAAACTGTTCATGCAGATCGGAAATCTGATCGTCGTCGAGGAAAACGATCGAAAGATCGCCTTTTGGCGGGGGAAAGAGGCCGCTTTCGTCGAGGGCGTAAAAAAGTTCACAGATCTCAGCTGGTTTGTAATGGAGTTTTCGATGGCTCCTGTTTTGAAGGTGAATCGTCCTGCGGTTTTTCGTTCCCATTTCCGGATTTATCGTCTTGGCCTTCGCGCGGATATTCGATGCGGTTGTGCAGCATATTCACCAAGCTGAAGGCAAAACTTTTTTTGATTTCCGCGATCTCCTGCAAGGTCAGCGGACATTCATCGAGCTGTCCATCTTCAATCCTGCTTGTGACAATTTTGTCGATCAATTCCGCTATACTTTGCGGAGTGGCCTTTTTTAACGTCCGGCTCGCAGCTTCGACCGCATCTGCGAAAAAGATGATCGCGCTTTCTCTAAATTGCGGTTTCGGGCCGTCGTAGCGGTAGGTGCTTTCACTGACCTTGTCGACATCGCGAGCCGGTGGAGTGCCGTCGGAGGGCTCGCTTTCGGCCAATTCCTTCTGCTTGGCCTGATGGTAAAAATATTGGATGAGCGACGTGCCGTGGTGTTGGCGGATCACATCGATAACGACGCGCGGCAACTTGTAATTGACGGCGAGATCGACCCCATCTTTTACATGGCTTTTGATCACGAGGGCGGAAAACGAAGGACTTCGGTCGTTGTGCGGATTGATCCCTTCTCGCTGGTTTTCGATAAAATACTCCGGTTTGATGATCTTTCCGATATCGTGAAAAATCGCGCAGACCCGGCAAAGAAGGCCGTTTGCACCGATCGCATTTGCGGCATTTTCGGAGAGATTGGCGACAACCAGGCTGTGGTGATAGGTTCCCGGCGC
>DATGSL010000311.1:0-12219 GCA_035302665.1 Opitutales bacterium
TCATGGCCACGGGACGGTTGACGTCCAGATCGAGTTCGACGCGCGGGGCTCCTAGGATTTCGAGGTCTTCTTCGAGCCAGCGGCTTTCCATCACCATAGCACCGCCATCCTCTTCCCGCTGGTCGTGGGGGAGATCGGGAGCGGCACTGGAGGCGCACCATTTGCCTGCAAAAAGACCGACGGAGAGTGGGGATTGGATCGTCAGCCTTTCTTGTTCAATATTTTCGAGGTCTGTGACGAGCCGGCGCGGTTCGAGAGCGTAAGTTTTTTCGGTGACGTTCGGCGATGGCCATGAGTTTTCGCCGATCCAGCGTCCGGGGCGCGTTTCGTATTTCGCGGTTGGCGGCACGCTTTCCTGCATCCAGACCCGCAGAGTCGGTTCCTCCATCGTGCCGGTTTCGACTCCTTTCAGCCAGTGGTCCCACCAGCGAACGGCTTCCTGAAGGAACCCGATTGCCGGGCCGGGCAATCCGATATGTGGATAACGATGTCCCCACGGGCCGATCAGTCCCTTGCGCGGCACTTTCAGGTTTTTGATCAGGCGGAAAACGGCATTGGAGTAACCGTCGGCCCAGCCGCCGACAGCCATGACGGGGACCTTGATCCGGGAGAAATCCTCGCAGACTGATCCATGTTTCCAATAGGCATCGCGGGTCTGGTGTCGCAGCCATTTCTCGAGCCAGACGCCGCTGCCTTCGAGGCGTTTTTTCCAAAGTTCCCGCCAGCGATCGCCGACGATTTCCGGATCGGGCGGACAGGCGTTGTAGGCGAGCATGACGGAGGACCAGGAGAGGTTGTCGCCGAGCAAGCAGCCGCCCATGTAGTGGACATCGTCGGCGTAGCGATCGTCGGTCGAGCAGGCGGTGATGATTGCCTTGAGCTCGGGTGGCTGGCGGTAGGCGAGCTGAAGGCCGTTGAAGCCGCCCCACGAAATTCCGATCATGCCGATCGAGCCGTTGCACCACGACTGTTTTGCAATCCAGCGGAGAATTTCTTCGCCGTCGGCCATTTCCTGTTCGAGGTATTCGTCGGTTAAAACCCCATCGGAATCGCCGCTGCCTCGGATGTCGACGCGGACGCAGGCGTAGCCGTGCGCGGCGAAATAAGGGTGCATGAGACTGTCGCGCAGGCGGGTGAAATCCCGTTTCCGATAAGGCAGGTATTCGAGGATGGCTGGCACCGGTTGCTTTCGGGCCTCTTTCGGAATCCAAATCCGCGCCGCGAGGCGGGTGCCATCGGAGAGGGGAATCCAGAGGTTTTCAATCGATTCGACTCCTTCCAGGAGTTCCGGTTTTTCGTTTAAAAATGTTCTCAAAGATCGTTTCTCATCTGTCAGTCAGGAAGCGTCGCGAGTGGGGAGATCAATTTTATCGCCACGGAGTGGAGCGACTTTCAGCTGACTGTTGCTAAAGTTGAACGGCAGCATGTCACGGCAGTCGCGGAATTTCTGCAAAAGTTCCTGGGTGTTTTTAGCTCCGATGAAGAGATTGGCGATCGAGTAGCTGTAGCTATCTTGACCGGAGAGGTCCGACAAGCGGTCACCTGCTTTAACGGAGATCGTAACGTGGGTGTCTGGGAAACGCTTTTTAACTTGTTTGATTTCCGATTCGTCGGGGACTCGGAGCACCTTCGTGTCTTCGAAAACGCGGAGGAAAAACTTGGCTGCGCATTTGTATTTTCCTTCACGGCTCGGGAAATCCGGTTTTTCGCCGAGGGCGAGCGGCACCATTACATCGAAATTTGAGGCGCCATCGACCTTGCGGAAGATATCGCTGTGCGATTGGGAGATCCGTGGATTGACCTCGAGTAGACCGATATTTCCGGTCTCTTTTTCGACAAAGAACTCGACGTTGAAGGTCGAGTTATCGAGACCGGTCTGGGCGATCGTTTTCGTGGTGAGATCGATCAACTGCGCTTTGATTTTCGGTGGGAGCTGAGAGGGGTACTGGTATCGGAAAAAAGAAGAGACACCTGGGTATCGGAACGAGTCGACGACGCCGTGGGTGTGGATTTCACCGTTGTAGACGTGGCCTTCGACTGTGCACTGTTTGCCGGAGATTGTTCCTTCGGCGAGGCAGTGTCGGCCGTCGATCGCGGCGATTTCTGCGGGAACATTTCCGAGTCCCATCAGGTAGTTGAACGGTTTCGCAAAGCGGTCGATCTGGTCGCGGATTTCCAGCAGGCATTTTTCGAGCTGTTTGCGATTATGGACCTTGTAGGCCATCTGTGAAGCGGTTGCACGGATCGGCTTGATCCAAAACGGATACGGCAGGTCGACTTTGTCGAGAGCGGATTCGTCGAAGGGATCGATCGGCTGAAAAGCGGGAATTACCTCCGGCACGACTTTCTGTTGTTCCAGGCGGCCCCAATATTTGTGCTCGCACTTGAGGACTCCTTCGAAGGGAGAGGAGGGGAGATTGAACTCCCGGCAAAGGAGTGGAACGATGTCGGTAACCGGAAAATCCCAGTAACCCATGATGGCGTCGATCTTGCCTTCAAACTGCGTGAGTTTCTCCCGGCAGCGGCGCAGCACTTTGTCGACAGGAACCCGATCGGGGCCCTGAAGTTGCTGGCGAGTCATCAGCCGGTGAAACCGGTAATGCTCGGCACCTTTCACAGTTTTCAAAATTTCGTGATTAAAATCGTCGAGACCGACGACAAAGATATTCTTTTTCGTATCTGTATTCCCCATTGATTAACAACCTCCCTAGTCAGCAGCTAGCTATAATCATAGCATGAAAGTCAAAATAGCGCGCGGAGAATCTTGACAAAGGCTCTTCGGCACTTCCGGCGGCGGTTGGAAGATGGTGT
Source organism: Opitutales bacterium (assembly GCA_035302665.1). Lineage (GTDB taxonomy): Bacteria > Verrucomicrobiota > Verrucomicrobiia > Opitutales > T3Sed10-336 > DATGSL01. Next base: position 2,812 of record DATGSL010000311.1, read on the forward strand.
GTGGCAAGGCTGAATTTCGATAATCCGCGTTGACTGGTTGAGGGAGTTGGGCTCTTTATCTCTCCTATGATGATTTCTCCATTATTCGGCCTTTTAATTCTTACGCCCTGGGGAATTACAATTTTCGCATTGGTGATGATTTTTGCGTTTTATGCGCAAGCCCGCGTGACGTCCGCCTACGGTAAAAACAGCAAAATTCCTTCCCGTGGAAGGATTACCGGACGCGAAGCTGCAGATGCAATTATGCGTCGGGCCGGGATTCACGATGTCGAAATTGTTTCGATTCCGGGACATCTGACCGATCATTACGATCCGATGAATCGGCGATTGGCGCTCAGCCAGGAAAATTATCACGGAACGAGCCTCGCCGCGCTCGGGATTGCTGCGCACGAATCGGGGCACGCGATCCAGCACAAGGTCGGTTATCGGGCGCTCAAGGCGCGGATGGCGCTTGTCCCGATCACGATGCTTAGCTCGCGGATGTTGCCGTTTGTCGTGTTGGGCGGGGTTTTCTTTGGAATGACCGGCCTGATCGATATTGGAATTGCGATTTACGTTGTTCTGACGCTTTTCCATCTGGTGACGTTGCCGGTCGAATATGACGCGAGTCGTCGGGCTCGTGTCGAGCTGGCTGGACTTGGAATTATCGGACCTGATGAGGAAAAAGGTGTTGCGGAGACGCTCAATGCAGCTGCGCTTACGTATGTTGCGGCATTTGTCGGGTCGCTTCTTAACCTCGTCATGTTGATCATGATGCGGCGTGACTGAGTTTCGCAAAAAGCGAAAAAGCTCAGAGTTTTTTCAATGCCCGTTTGGCTGCGTGGTAGCCGCAAATACCGTGGACGCCGCCACCGGGTGGGGTCGATGACGAGCAAAGGAAAACGTTCGGCAGCGATGTTGCATACGGATTTAAACGGACGACCGGGCGCGTGAAAAGTTGATCGATCGACTGTGCGCCGCCGTTGATATCGCCGCCGACGAGGTTGGGATTGTGTTCCTGTAATTCCATCGAATGCATCGTGTGGCGGGCTAAAATCGTATCGCGAAAACCGGGAGCGAACCGCTCGATCTGTTTTTCAATGATTTCGGTCCGGTCGGCGGTTGAACCGTGCGGCACGTGGCAGTAGGCCCAGGCGGTCTGTTTTCCCTCGGGTGCGCGAGTCGGATCGAAAAGGCTCGGTTGGACAAAAAGAACAAAAGGCCGGTCGGAAAGAATACCACGTTCCGGTGCCGATTCGGAGGCAGCGATTTCGGCGAGACTCCCGCCGAGGTGAAGGGTTGCTGCGCGACGGCAGTCGGGAGAGGAAAACGGAACCGGTTCGCTGAGCGCCCAGTCGATTTTGAAAGCTCCGGGACCGTAGCGGTAGTTGGAAAGCTGCCGCCGGTAGCGGCTGGAAAGCTGATCGCCGGCGATTTCGAGCAATTGCTTGGGAGTTATATCGAGAAGAGTCAGACGCGATGTCGGCAATTCCCGGAGATCGGAGATCGGTCGGCCGGTTTCGATTTTTCCGCCGAGGGAGCGAAAATAACCGGCGAGCGCGTCGGTAATTTTTTGGGCTCCTCCTTTGGGAAAAGGCCAGCCGTTTATATGGCCGAGTGCTCCGAGCACCAAACCGAACGCAGCGGTGGCCGACTTGTTCAAAGGAAGGAGCGAGTGCGCAGCGAGACCGGCGAAGAGGGCTCGGGTTTCTTCCGTTCGGAAAGCTTTTTTTGCAAAACCGACTGCTGATCGAAGACCGTGGATTCCGAAACGGGCAAGCAGAAGCGGATTTCGGGGGAAATGAAATGGCGCGAGGATGTTGCGAGCGAGGTTTTCCCAGTTTTTGACGATCGGTTGAAAGATGTTTTCGTAGTTTTCGCGATCGGCCCCAAGGTTTTTGGCGGTTTTTTCGAGCGATTTTTCGAGAATCGCGGCGGTTCCGTCATCGAAAGGATGGGCGAGTGCGATCGGCGGTTCGATCCATTCTAAACCGTATTCCTCGAGCGGCATTTTCTGAAAAACCGGCGATGTGGCGGCGAGCGGATGGATGGCCGAACAGATGTCGTGATGAAAACCAGGCAAGGTCAGTTCGGCCGTTCGGGCACCGCCGCCGAGCGTTTCTTTTCCTTCGATCAGGAGAACTGACAGACCCGCTTTTTGAAGGACGATCGCCGCTGTGAGACCATTCGGACCCGAGCCGACGACGACTGCATCGTAATCGGGCGACCGGTTCATAAAATTTTCTCCCGCTCGATCGGTTGCATGGAGCTGAACTATACGCTCTTTCGGGGAAAAAGAGCAAACCGGGAGAGCGAGGGGATCGGAGGTGCTTTTTTATAAAACGTTATGGAACGGTGATCCAGCTGTTGCGGCTGTAGTCGAAGAAATGGCGCTGATCGGGGTTTTCGCTTTTTCCGCCGTAGTAGAGCCAGTAGCCGTTTCCGTTATTGTGGCGATACAGGAAGGGATAATGCGCCGCTTTCGTGTAAAACCAGTCCTGTTGTTCGTGATCCCAGAGCCAGACGCCGGAGAGTTGTTCTTGCTCGATTGTGTAGAGCCAGCCGTGTTCGCTGTGCAGGAGCCACCAGCTGTTATTAGAAGAATTGTAGCGAATATCTCTCATTTTGCCGAGCCAGAGCGATTCTTTTCCTCCGAAAGGCAGGCCGAGGAAATCGAATGGAACGACGGTTTCGGAAAAGCTTAGAATTCCGACTCCGAAATCGTTGGTGATCCGCGCGCCTCCCCCGAGAAATCCCCGGTATTCTAGAACGCTGTCTTCGGGTGCGGAACCGGCCAGATGGAAGAGAATTTCGTTGTTCTTGACGGTCCGTCCAACGAAAACGCCGGTCGATCCATTCAGTGCAAAATCGGAGAGAGCCTCTTCTGGAAAATGAATCGTTGCGCTATGGTTTCGGAGAATCAGCCGGATCGTCTGACGAGATCCGTCGGTGAATTCCGCGTAGAGGGGATTGAGCGAATCGATATTCGGGTTGTCGGAAGCTCCATAAAGATCGCGGGCCACCTGATGAAAGTGGTGCCAGCCGAGATCTTCGTAACCGCCGTTAAACAGAAAATGGCAGCCGTCGTGATTCGCCAGACCGTTTGTCGACATGACCGACGTATTCGGATAAAGATCGGCAAAGCGTCGTTGGGCGTCGCGTAGAGCGACACTTTCCGGCGTTACCGAGTGTTGGCATCCGGGACGGACCTGAACGATATAATAATGCTCAACTCCCGGATAATCGGTTTCCCAATCTTGTCGCATCCGCGCAAAACCATCTTTGTGGAGCTGAGCGTTGCCTGCTTCTGCTTCTCCTTGATAAAAGAAAATGGCCCGCGCGGTTTCGGCGATTTCCGCCTCGATCGCCCGAAAGCGGAGGCGATTGTACGTCCGTTTGATTTCGCCATCGTCGTATAAATTGTCCGGTTGTGAGCGATCCTTTTGAAGTTGTTTCATGCTGTATCCGCCTCGGGAGCCATTGAGGATCGCGATCGGGATTCCGTAGGTGTCGACAAGTCCGCGTCCGAGGACCATCGCCCATTGTCCGATCGATCCTCGGCCTTCCGCAGGTCCATCACCTTCAGCTTGAACCCAATCGAGAATATTTTCCGCATTGGCGCCGCTGTCGCCATTCTGACCAAAAGTCCGGAGCCAAGGGCTCGCATAATCGTTAGCACTGCCGCCTCCGTAGCTGCGCGCCTCGGCATTCGATTGTCCGTAAAAAATGAAGGCATCACCGGCCGCTACGTTTCGAATTTGTTTAACAGCTTCCCGCTCGCCGTTTTGCTCGAGAAAAATAGTAAAATCGTAGTTAGCGAGTTCGGCATTGATCTCCGGTTGGAAAGAGAAAGAGGCGCGGTTGTTCCGGTATTGCAGCTGCTTCGATTCGGTCTTGAAAATCGCTCCATTTCGTTCGACTTCGAGAATGATCCGGTCGAATGACCCCGATTCCACGGTTCCTGAGATCGGCACGATGGCGGTATTTGTTTCAAGATCGGGCGTGTAGATCTGATTTTCGCGCGGCAACCGGTCGAAGGAGATCTGGTCGGGTGCCATCGGAGCGGGCGGAGGATTTCCGGGCTCATAACCGGGATTGGAATCGCTCGAAGTGTTTGCAACAATTGCCGCCGGGTTTATGAAGGCGAGAGCAATGGCGAGAAAGGTTGCGGCTGAGATCGGAAAAGGGAATCGTCGGTTCATATCAGGAAGTTAATGACGGTGTGCGCCTTCATCTTAGAGACTTTCGATGCACGAAGGTATCCGGTTTAACCTGATATTTTGCGTTTCGAAAATTTCGAGGCGGGAAAGTCCTTTCGGCTCGGAAAGCGTGAGATGGAATGATAAATGGCTTGTTTTTGCCGCCCGGCGCGGTTTTCGTGGATGGGGTGAAATTCCGTGATTCAAATTTTCGCGCATGTATTTAAAGAAACTCAAAATCAACGGCTTTAAGAGCTTCGCCGATCCAACCCACCTTCATTTCGATCGGGGCGTTACCGCGGTCGTCGGCCCCAACGGTTGCGGAAAGAGCAATATTGCCGATGCGATTCGCTGGGTTTTGGGAGAACAAAGTGCGAAAGCATTGCGCGGGGGCACGATGCAAGATGTGATCTTTGAAGGAGCCGAAAAACGGAAACCTCTTCAGGTTTGCGAAGTTTCACTCTTGTTCACCGATTGCGAGGAACAGCTCGGCATCGAGTTCAACGAGATCGAAATTACGCGGCGGGTTTCGCGCGACGGTCAGAGCGATTATTTTATCAATGGAAAAGCCTGTCGCCTGCGGGACATCCAGCAGGTTTTCATGGATACAGGAGTCGGCCGGACCTCCTATTCAATCATGGCGCAGGGTCAGATCGATCAAATCCTTTCCTCAAATCCGAACGAGCGCCGCGCCATTTTTGAGGAAGCTGCTGGAATTACAAAATACAAAAGCCAGCGCCGGGAGACTTTGAGCAAACTCAACGCTGTTGAAATCAATCTCAATCGGCTGACCGATGTCATCGATGAGGTGAAACGGCAGATCAACTCTCTTCGTCGTCAGGCGAGCAAAGCGCTCCGTTACAAAAAGATCCGTTTTCGCCTGCAGCATCTCGATTTGGCGAATAGTGGCCGCCAATATCAGATTTTGCGCGAATCGATTTTAGCAAAAGAGGAACGCGTTAAAAATCTTTCCGGAGATGTTCGGAAGGAGCGGGAGGCGTTGGCCGGTCATGAAGCCGAGATCGACGCGAAGAGAGCTGAGCGTGCTCAGGCAAATGCCCAGTTGCAGGAAGTGCAGCAGGCCGTTTTTGACCTTCGCTCGACTAAGGAACAGGCGGAAAACAAGATCCACCTTGCAGAGGCACGCCGTGCCGATCTCGAAAAACGGTTGGAGGAGGCGGAGGAGGAAATCGAATCGATCGAAATTCAGCTCGCCGAACTTCAGGAAAAAGCAAAGGGAAGCGCAGAAATCAAAGCGGAACAGCTCAGTCTGGTCGGAAGCTCCGATGAGGTTTTTCAGCGGCGCAACGAAGAGCTTTCGGCCATCCAAAATCAGTTGACGGAAGCGGAAAAGACCCTCGATCGCGAAAAGCACAACCTTCATCGCTACGAAAACGATGTCGCTCGATGCCGGAATCAATCGTCGATGATCGAGGTGAACTTAAAGTCCGATCAGATGCGCCAGGAGAGCCTCGATGGCGAAATCGCCGAAGTGAAAACGGAACTCGAAGCGGCCGCCGTTCGCCTCGGTTCGTTGCAGGAGGATCTGGCTCAAATCAATGAGGAAGCTGCCGCAGCCGAAGCGTCCGTCGCCGCCGCTCAGGAGAATGTGAGTGTCTTCCGTTCCGCCGGACGCGATCTTCAAGAACAGATCAACGATCTCGAACGCGAGCACGCGCAGAGCAGCGCGCGGCTTCGGGTCCTTCGGCAGCTCGATGAAAAGCTCGAAGGTTTTAGCGATGGGGCCAAGGCTTTTCTCCAGGGAAAACTCGATGAGGAGCTCGGCGAAAATTCCCGAAAACCGGTTGCGCAAAACATCCGCGTTCCCGAAAAATATTCCCGCGCGATCGAAGCATTGCTCGGAGTCGCTATGGATGCAGTTGCCGTCGACGATCCTGCGGCTGCCCTGTCGGTTGTCGAACTTCTCGAAGAACGAAAGCTCGGAAAGGCCTGGATTCAGTTTCCCGTTTCAAATGGAAGAGCAAACGGCACTCAGGACCTTCCTGATGGATTGCAATCGGCTCCCGCGCTGATCCAGTTTGAGGAAACCGACGGGGAAATTCATCCGGTCAAACAACTTCTTTCCGATAGTTATTACGCCGAAAACGCCGCCGATTTCATCTCGTTTTGGAAAAAGAATCCGGAGTTCACTTTTTCCCACGTTGCGACCGGAACAGGTGAATTGATCGATGGACGGGGATTGATTTTCGGGGGATTTTCGAAAGCAAAAGGAAGCGGAATTCTCGAACGGAGTGGCGAGATTCAAAAACTGAATGAGGAAGTCGCCGCCCAGCAAAAGCAGTTGAAAGCGCTTGCGGAGGAGGCCAAACAGCGGCAGCAGCAACTCAACGAAGCGGAGCAGGAGGTCGAAGTTGCGCGGAAAGTGATGATGCACGCTGGCGAAAAGCGCTCCAGCCTCCAAGCGGAGGAACGAAGTCTCGAGCGAAACCGAACAGAGATTCAGAATCGGGTTCAAAGACTTGAAAAGGAACGGGAGTCGATCGATCAGCGACGCGGAAAATCAGCGGAAGATCTTGAACGGATCGAAGCTCAGGTAAAAGAAGCGCAGGAGCTTTTCGAGGGGCAGCGGGTAAAAATCGCCGAATGCGAAACGCGCTTGGAAGAACTTCGGGCCGAACGGGAAGCGAAACGGGAAAGTCTCTCGGAAATCCGTTTTGAACTCGCGGAGAAACGCCAGCGCCTCGATGCGCTTGACCGGAGTCTGGTCGAATTGGAGCAACGAAAACAGGAGCTCACCCGGACGTTGGAAAGCCGTCAGGTGGAGATCCGCGTCACGCGCGAGCAGATCGAAAAACTCGGAAGTGAGCGGCAAGCTGCGGTGGCGGAAGCCGAAACGGCGGCCGGAGAATTGGCGCGGATGCAGGAGGAGGTGGAGGAGGCGCGGACCTCCTTTGCATCGCTCGATACGGCGATAACGGCGATTGAAAAGGAACTCGCCGAATTGCGCGGAACGGCGGAAGGGAAAACCGGCGAACTCAATAAAATCGAAGTTCAACTCGCCGAACAACGTTCAAAACTCGGATATCTTCAAGAGGAGGCCGATCGCGAATATCAGGTGCAGCTTGCCGAAATCGATTGGCAGGCCATGCTTTGGCATGCGGACGATGAGCCCGAAGGCGGGCATCCACTCGATCTCGAGGAGGATGGAGAGCCGGAGGCGAAAAAAGCGGAGCAAAAACGGCCGATCACCGACGAAGATCGGGAATCATTGGAAAAAACCGACTGGGATGAGGTGCGCCGCGAAATCGAGACGTTGAGAAGGCGTATTCAGTCCATGGGACCGGTCAATCTTGTTGCAATCGAGGAATATGCCGAATTGAAGGAACGTTTTGAGTTCCTGACCGAGCAGAGCGAAGATCTGACGAATGCGCGCGATAAACTGACGGCGGCCATCGACGAGATCAACCTACGTTCGCGCACCCAGTTTCAGGAGATTTTTGAGCAGATTCGGAAAAACTTTAAATATACCTTCGAGACCCTTTTTGGGGGAGGGAGCGCCGATCTTCAATTGATGGAAGCCGAAGATGTTCTCGAATCGGGAGTTGAAATCGTCGCACAACCGCCCGGAACGAAGTTGAAAAGTATTTTTCTTCTTTCGGGCGGACAGAAAACGATGACAGCGGTCGCGCTTCTCTTTGCGATTTACATGGTGAAACCGAGTCCTTTTTGCGTTTTGGATGAGCTCGATGCGCCGCTCGATGAAGCGAATATCGGACGTTTTACGTCGATGCTGAAGAAGTTCACCGATCGGTCGCAATTCATTATTATCACCCACAACAATCGCACCATCAGCGAGGCTTCGGCGATTTTCGGTGTTACGATGGAAGAAAAAGGGGTTTCGAAAGTTGTTTCGATGCGATTCAACCGGGAGAGTCAGAAAGCGGAGCGGACAGAACTTGCGACAGTTGAAACCGGTGCGTAAGAAAAATTGGCGGAGAATCTTAACCGAATAGGTATCACCTATTTACACTAACAGGCCCAGCTTCGGCACCTTGATCGTCGATTTTAGAATATCGTTGATGAAATTGGTAAACGGAAATGGAAGGAGCAAATTTCATAATATCGGCATCTTCAACACGTTCTTCTTTTTTCGTGTGGATTCGCGCGGGATTCGTAGGTACACTTCATTTTTATGAGAAATTTTACCACTGAATACGGAACGCTTTGCATCGGGAGCAAAGAGGAGCTTTTTAAGGAGGCGGTTGCCATCGCCGAACGCCAGCGAAAAGAAGCGGCGACCTCGGAATTCACCTGGGCATTGACGGGCGGTTCGACACCTGCGGAATTTTACCGTTATGTCGTTGCGAATAAATCACTTTCGCCTGAACTGATGGAGACGACTGCCTGGTTTACGAGCGATGAGCGGGCGGTTCCGCTCGAGAGTGACGAGAGCAACTTCGGAAACGCATCGCGGATGTTGCTCGATCCGTTGGGGATCGATACCGACCTTCGTTATCCATGGCCGGTCGACCACGAACCCGATGAAGCTGCACCGCTTTTTAACGATATTTGGAAAAACCAGTTTTCGGAATTCCGGTGTTTCGATCTCTGTTTCCTCGGCATGGGCGACGATTGTCATACGGCATCGATTTTCCCGCAAAGCCCGCTGATCGAGAATAAAGGGAAAGATTTTTTTGCTTATATCGATGTTCCCGGAAAAGGACCACGGCTGACGATTACCCGCGCCGGATTCGAGAAATGCGGGAAAATTGTTCCAATGGTGCTCGGAAAAGGGAAGGCGTTGGCCCTTCGTTCCGTGCTTGAAGAGCTGTATGAGCCGCGTGAAAAACCGATCCAGATGTTGAGGGAATATGCCGATCGGACGATCTGGCTCGTCGACGAAGAGGCGGCATCCGAGCTTTCCGAATTGGAGTAGTTTTCCGTTTTTTATAAGAGCGGTTTCGTCTGATTTGGCGAAACCGCTTTTTATTGGTTAAACGCGACAGTTAGGGCCCGTCTGAAAAGGTTTGGGGTTGGAATGCTGCCGAAAGAAAAAAGTGGAAATTAAATTTCCCCCCTTGTAAAAAAGGTGGTCTCAAGTTGTTCTAATTGAAACAATTAAACAACTAAGAAAAACAACCGAGACCATGTTCGAGACTGAAGCTTTTATTCCATATTTCAAGGACTTTTTCTGCCCGGCAGACACAAACTTTGGCGCCTTGTTGGCAGAAACGGCAGATTTGCTCCGTTCTTCACCCGAACTACTCCT